>NZ_JBIDAK010000002.1:365400-553219 GCF_043202455.1 Kitasatospora sp. NPDC048194 | reverse complement strand
TCACCGGCTGACCCTGGTCCGTCAGCATCCCGACAACGCCAACAAACCGGTGGTTGCGCATACTGCACCGCCACCGGCTCCATAGCACGGCACCGAAAGTCGCCGGCTGCTCTGCGGTGCCCAGGGTAACGGCACCGGCCCGGTTCGCGCGGGCGTCGACGGGGACGCCAGCCCTCGATGGCTGGCCGGCTTCGGGCCAGCACGGGAACGCTCGTGCTGGCCCGCAGCCTCGAAGCAGACGCTCGTACTCGGGACCGGGGCTCGGCGTCCACGGTGGGTCGGTGGCGGGCGACTGCATCGGTCGGAGGCTGTCGGTGCGGGCGCTGGACGTGGTGGTCGACGGGATGCACGTGCGACGCCACCTTCGCGCGGGCGAGAGCGTCGACAGCGTCCTGGCGCTCGCCGCCATCCACGGCATCACCCTGGCCGACCGCGCCCGACCGGCATGGGTGACCCGCCCCGAGCTCGCGCTTCCGCCCGCGCGGCCTTCTCGGCCCCGACCACCGCATGGTGGCCGGGGCCGACTGCTGTCCACCCGTCGCCCGCGCCCACAAATAAGCGGACGCCAGCCGCGTCCTGACCCGGAGCCCTCGGTCGGTCGGGCGAGGGCTCCGGAAACCCCAGGCCGCCTGCCCGTGCGGACAGGTTCCAGCTCCACCTGGCGGCCCTCGCGGAGTTCGTGGAGCGGGAGGGCCGCGCCCGTGTTCCGCGCCCGTACAAGACCGGCGAGGGGCTGTCGCTGGGTGCCTGAACAACACCAAGGCCCGCCGGGACAAGCTGTCGGCCGAGCAGGTCGGGCAGCTGGAGGCCCTCGGGGTGGCCTGGTAGGTGTCCGGGTCGGGGTGCACGGCTGGGGAGGCCCGGGCCCGGCCGGGAGCCGCCCGGCCGGGCCCGGGAGCTGTCAGCTCTGGATGAGCTTGCCCATGGCGTGGGCTTCCTGGACGTCGCCGGTGTCGAAGAAGCTCCACGGGACGGTGAAGTAGCCGTGGTCGCCCCAGTTGGTGCCCCAGCTGTTCTCGATCTTCACGCCTTGGTCGTTGTAGGCGACGATGGTGACCTCGTGGCCGCCTTCGACGGGGTCGCTGGCGGCGTCGCCGGGCAGGTAGCTGTAGTTGGAGGCGGTCTGGGCGTTGAGGCTGTTGAAGCTCTTGTGGACCTTGAAGCCGATCGGGACGGGCATGCCCTGGGAGATCGCGTTCTTGATGGCCGTCTTGGCATTGGCGCCGCTGGTGGCCAGCTCTGTGAAGCCGGAGAGCTTGTAGTTGGCGGCGTTGGCGCGCTCGTCGTCGTCGGGCTGGGTGGTGTAGTCGGTGGTGCCCTGCCAGTAGTGGGACTGGGTGTCGATGCCCTGGTCCTGCTCCATCGGCAGCGCGACGGCGGCGGTGGTGCCCTGGTCGTTGCCCTTGGCGATCTGCGAGTAGATGTACATCGGGGCCATCGGGGCGCCGCTGATGCCCTGCTCGTTCATCAGGATGCCGTAGCCGGAGTAGCCGGTGGCCCAGGTCACGCAGGAGCCGACCTTGCCCTGGTCGCCGGGCGTCAGGGCGTACTGGGTCAGGTCGGCGCTGGCCGGGACGTCGCCGAAGTTGGCGAAGGGGGCGATGTCCGTGAGGTCCGCGGCGTCGCCGGCCGTGCCGTTCCGGAGGGTGTGGGGGTGGTTGCGCAGTGCGTTGAGGTCGAGGCCGAGGCCGTGCTCGAGGCCGGCCTGCGCGGTCGCGGTGTGCGTGGTGGGGGCCTGCGCGGTCGCGGCCGTGGCGGTGCCCGCGAAGGTCAGGCAGCTCAGTGCGAGGGCGGTGGGCAGGGCGATCGCTCGGGATATGCGCACGAGGGAGCTCCTTGGGGACGGCCGCCCGGTCGTAGGACGGCACGCCGCATCCGCCCCGCGCGAGGGCACGGCGGACACGGTGAAGCGGGTGGGGGGGAGCCCGGTTGACGGCTCGTTGACCGGACTGCGTCAAACCGTAGCCACGCCACCCCAGTGGCAGGTACCCGTCATATGACCCCCGGGGTGGGCGTTATGGGCCAGCGATCGGCCGTGTCCCGTTCGGAGTGTTCACACCGTGTCGAGGTGGGGTTCCGTGCGCCCGGACGGCTTCACAGGCATGCAGGAGCCGTGACAAGGTGCCGACCGATGCTGTGTGGACCAGCCGAAGGCAGCCACCAGGCAGGGCCCGCGAGCTGTGCCGCGCTCCGGGCCCCACCGACGGAGTCGGCCGGCGAGAGCCCGGGCACCAGAGCCCTTCCGAAGGCTGCCGGACCTCGACTGCTCCCGTTGACAGCGGCTTATGCCACCCGCTCCGATCGTGTCCGCAGCCCTTGTGATCCCGAACACCACCGTCGTAGGTTGTCACCGCATGGAGCTGGAGTTGCGACACCTCAAGACCGTGCGGGCGATCGCCGAGGCCGGCAGCCTGACCAAGGCCGCCACCGGCCTCGGCCTCACCCAGGCTGCTCTGTCGGCCCAGCTCAAACGGATCGAGCGGGTCTTCGGCGGCACGCTCTTCGAGCGCGGATCCGAGGGCGCGCGGCCCACGCCGCTGGGAAGGCTGGTCGTGGAACGCGCCGAGGTGCTGCTGCCGGCGGTGCGCGAACTCCAGCAGGAAGCAGCCCGCCTGGCCAACCTGCCCACCGCCGCACCCTCACGGCTGCGCGTCGGCGTCCTCCAGATGCGGCTGTACGAGGGGCTGTGGGAGCGGCTGACGGCCGAATGCGCGGACGCGCTCGTCACCTTCGTCAGCTTCACGCAGATGGCGGACGTGGCACGGCAGGTGGCCGTCGGACGGCTCGACTTCGCTCTAGGCGGCGCCTGCGGGCACCTTGGCACCACCTACGACGACCGGCTCACCTGGCGGGACATCGCGATCGACCCGGTCTTCGTCCTGCTGCCCCACAACCACCCCCTGGCCACCGAGCCCGAGCTGCACCTCGCCCAGCTCGCCGACGAACACTGGGTCTCCGCACCGGGGCGCGGCGACTGCTTCACTGACTGCTTCGCCGCGGCCTGCGCCCGCGCCGGCTTCACCCCGCGCTCCCACGACGAGGCGGACACCCCCGTCGGCGTGCGCCTCGTCGAGACCGGCCGGGCCGTCGCCCTGTGCGCGGCCGCCTTCGCACCGCCTCCCGGAACCATCGCCGTGCCACTGGCCGGAACACCGATGACCTGGCGCCAGATCATCGGCTGGCACCCCGACTCCCCCGCCGCCGCCCTGGCCGACAGAGCCATCGCCTGCGCACGGCAGGCCCACGCCGAGGTCGTACGCCACAGCCCCGCCTACCTCACCTGGACCGCACGCACCTCCGAAGCCGCCACCCCATAACCCGAGCGGGCCAGCAGCATCGGCGTGCTGGCGCCGTTCTCCGCGTCGTGCGTGAGGCTCGAATGGCGCCAGCGGTGCAGCGTCCAGCCCTGCAGCTCTTTCCCTGCCCGGGGCGGGCGAGCGGGTTGGCCAGCAGCCGGGTGGCTTCCTCGAAGATCTCCTCCGCCCGGCGGTAGGACAGCCGGACCCTGCCCCCGCGACCACCCTCCCAAGCGATTGCACCTTACGTAGCCGCATAGGTACTTTCAGTCACAAGCGAGCGCCGCTACCGCTCTCACACGACCCAAAGGGAGGACCCCGCATGCCCTCACGTCTGCGCCCAGCATTGGCCGCTACCACGGCCGTTTTCGTGCTCGCAGCCTGCCCGCTCCTGACCGCCGGCCAAAGTGCCACCGCCGCTCCTGCTCCGACACGTGCTGCCGCAGTCGCCTCGCAAGGTCTGCCGCCGATCGGAGCCGAGGTCCCATCCTCGATGCTCGCGATCGACACCCCGATGCGAATCGGCAATCAGCTGGTCAGAGTGGATTTCCGCGGCGGCATCAAGCAGCGCGTCGACGTCAATCCGGACGATCCGATCAACAGCGTGCGCCTGCGCACCGTCGGCTTCCGCGTCTCCGCAGAGCTCCCCGACGGTGGGACGATCACCTTCGAGCAGAACGACGTTGACGCCGACGCGCAGAGCACCCTGAGGCTGACCCAACGCTTCCCGCCCCGATACGAGGAGCGAGACGTGATCCCCTTCGCCGTCACCATCGACCAGCCTGGCCAGGAGCCTGTGACGCTCATGAGCAAGGAGCCCATGGTGCTCATCGGCCAGCTCACCCAGTACCCCGCCAGAGGCGACCTGTACAGGCTGGAAAAGCCGGTAGACCTGGTCAGCCCCGAGAACCCGGACAACGTCGTCGCCGTGCTCGAGAAGTTCCCCGCCAAGCGCGGCGGCCTGTAAGCCGTTCGCCCGCCCAGGCGCCTGAGGCGAACGACGCGCCCCGTCGCCGACTACCGACTCCCGCTTGCGAAGCCCGAACAGATAACCCAGGCTCCCGGCCGACAACCTGCGACCGCAGCGCGCCCCAGACGCGGCCGGGCCAGCCTGCGGCCGGCGGGCCAGCGGGAGCCGCAGGCGTGGCGGCGTAGGGCTCTGGGAGGCACGTTCAGGAGGGCCGCGAGCAGGCGGACCGCCCGCTGGGTGGTCTCGTCCGGGCTGAACCGGTGGTCCATGGTCAGCGGGGCGTCGGCGTACCGCTCCAGCAGCGCCAGGAGCCGTGTCCGGACGGTGCGCAGCTCTGCCACCGGGCAAGTTGCCCCAGCCGTCGGCGCCGTGGGCCTGGCAGGGCGCCGTGGCCTTCTTCCTCGTCATCATGGCGCCATTTTTGGCCCGGGGCTGCTGTGGACAGCGGTGCCGACGACGCAGCAGCGCGCCCCAGCCAGAGGTCACCGGCCGGGAACCGGCCGCCCCGATCGGTGGCGCCGAGCTCGGGGCTATTCTGCCTAACCATGGGTGGGAATGCGGGCGCGGTGCTGGCCGGTCGTTATCGACTTGTTGAGGCGTTGGGGCACGGGGGCATGGGCGCGGTGTGGCGGGCCCGGGACGCCCAGCTCGGCCGGGACGTGGCGGTCAAGGAACTGCTGCTACCCGAGAACCTGACCGCGGCCGAACGCGGGAACTGGATCGCGCGGGTCGACCGCGAAGCCCGCGCCGCCGCCCGTCTCAAACACCCCGGCATCGTCACCGTGCACGACCTGACGGTGAGCGAGGACGGGCGGCCCTGGATCGTCATGGAGCTGGTGCGCGGCGGCTCCCTCGCGGGTCTGCTCGCGAGCCGCGGCCACCTCCCCGTCGAGGAGGTGGCGCGGATCGGGCTCCAGGTGCTCGACGCTCTGCAGGCCGCGCACCGGGAGGGCATCACCCACCGCGACGTCAAGCCCGCGAACATCCTTCTGGAGGGCGAGCGCGCGGTGCTGACGGACTTCGGCATCGCCGCGGTCGAAGGTGACGCGGCACTGACCGCCAGCGGCGCGCTCATGGGCACCCCGGCGTTCATGGCGCCCGAGCAGGTGCGCGGCCTGCCGGCCGGCCCGGCGTCCGACCTCTGGGCGCTCGGTGCCACCCTGTACGCGGCGGTGCAGGGCCACCCTCCCTTCAACGGGGCCCACCCCGCCGCAGTCCTCGTCGCCGTCGCCACCGAGGATCCGCTGCCCGCCACCCAGGCCGGCCCCCTGGCCCCCGTCCTCGACGGCCTGCTGCGCAAGGACCCGGCAGATCGCCTGACGCACGATCACCTCAGGGCGCTCCTGACCGGCCTCGCCGCATCCGGGACGCCCAGCCCCACCCGACCGGACGTGCCGCCCGCCGCCACCCCGCCAGCCCCCGCCCGCAGGTGGCGCCGCGGGTTCCTCCGAGCCGCCCTGATCACCACCGCCGTCATCGTCCTCGCCGCCGCCGCTTCCATCGGCGGATACCTGTCCCTCGGGAACAAGGAGGAGTCCGCCACCTACCGCGCCAACCTGCGCCTCACCCAACAGCTCGGCGCGCCTAACGGCTTCACCCGGAAGTCCACGACCCGGATCGACGGCGACAAGATCCGGCTCATCTACACGACACCGGCGACGGACTGCGCCCCGATGTGCAGCACCCAGACCAAGGCGGCGGTCGACTGGCTCAAGCAGCAGCCCAGCATCGCCGCCGTGCAACCCCCGCGGGTGGGCTGGAGCGTCGAGCCCTGCCACAAAGCCGGAGACTGCGAACCGGCGATCATGTCGTCCGGCCAGCCGTCCCTCCGCAACGGCCAGTGGTACGTGGCAGACAGCGAACTCCTCTTCCAATTCGACGTGAGCTGATCCCAGCAGCCCCGACACCGCGGGTGCGTCCCGGCCAGAGCACTGGCCGGGACGCCATTGGGTTCAACGACCAATGGCGTCCCGGGGCACGAGCGCCCGGCGGGCGTGGGCGGACAGACAGTACGCCGGTACAGCGGCGGGAGCGGTGCCAGGTACGTCGGATGGTGGACCGTACGCATCGGTGGGCGATGGTCTCTCCAGTACGCAGGCAGCTACAGCATGGACACCGCGCTGTTCCAGGCTCTCGTCGTGTTCGGGCAGCCGCGTGGATTCACGGCAGCCTGGCGGTGTTCGTAGACGTCGCTGGACCACAGCAGGGCGGCCAGGGTCAGGGCGTCGGTGCGGGTGAGCGGGGGCAGGGAGCGCAGGGCCGTTGGTGACGGCGCGGCGCAGGTGGGTGATGGTCACGCCGAGGTGGGTGAGGTCGCAGCGGAGGTAGTCGCGGTCCCAGGCGGTGCGTTGGGGTGTGCCGAGGCGGGCGAGCTACTCGGTGAGCTGCGCGGCCGCCTCGGCGAGTCGGGGACGGGGCAGGCTCACGCGCCGGTTTCCAGGATGCGCTTGAGGGTGGTGAGCTCGGTGTCGACCAGGGCGATCTGCTCGTCGAAGAACTGGTCGGTGAAGGTCGGGGGCCGGTAGAAGGTGATCATGAATTCGGCGCCGGTGCCGTTGGGGACGACGCGGGCCGGGACGGTCCATGAGGCAGTGTCGTCGAGGTAGTCGTGGTCGAGGATGCCGTACTGGGCGTCGGCGCGCAGGCGGAGCTTGCCGGCCCCGACGGGAGTGGTCATGGCCCACCAGCCGGGGTCGTCGGTCGGCTCGATGGACTTGACGTTGACGACGGCCCAGGTGGGCCAGTTGGCGGGGTCAGCGAGGAAGGCGAAGACGTCGGCCACCGGGCGGTCGATGCTGACGGTCTTGGTGATCGAGCGGGTGGTGCTCATGGTGGGGCCCTTTCAGGGAAGCGGCGGTGTGGGGGGCTCGGGGTGGGCCTCGCCCACCAGGTGGCGGATCCATTTCTCCAGTTGGAGGCGCTGGTCGGGATCGAGGTGGGCGAAGAAGTGGGCGTCGTTGCGGTCGGCGATCTCGGCCAGGCGTGGTGCGAGGTCGCGGCCGGCGTCGGTGAGGGTGAGCCGCAGGATGCGGCGGGAGCCGGGGTCGGCCTCGCGGGACATCAGGCCCTTGGCGATCAGGCGGTCGACCAGGCGCGAGACCGCGCCGACGTCGATGTCGATATACCGGGCGACTTCCCGGGTGGTGGTGGCGTCGCCGCGGTGGACGGTGATCAGGACCGCCCACTGGGAGACGGTCACGCCATGCTCGGCGAGCTGCCGCTCGAAGCGGCCATGGACCTCGTCGGAGAGCCGGCGCAACCAGTACCCGAGGTGGTCGCGCAGTCCGCTGGTTGGTGCAGTCACTCCTCCAGCGTGAGTGTCCAGACAACTGTTGTCAAGACAACAAAGTCTTTGTCGCGCGGTGAATCGCTCCTAGGGCCTGTTTCAGAAGCGGATCAAGGTCATGCGATGATCTTGATCCATGGCTCGGGGAGATTTGACGGATGCCCAGTGGGCAGTGCTGGACCCGCTGCTACCGCAGGGCATCAAGCCCGGTCGGCCGCCGGTGCACACCAAGCGGCAGCTGATCAACGGCATACGGTTCCGCACCCGCACCGGCATACCGTGGCGGGATCTGCCCGAGCGCTACGGGCCGTGGGAGACGGTGTACGGGCTGTTCCGCCGCTGGCAGCGCGACGGCACGTGGCACCGCATCCTTGAGCAGCTCCAGGCCCGCGCCGACGCGAAGGGCCTGATCACCTGGGACATCTCCGTGGACTCCACGATCGCCCGTGCGCACCAGCACGCGGCCGGTGCACGCAAAAGGGGGATCTTCAGATCGAGCCGCCCGGCGGCGTCCTCACCGAGCCTGACGACCACGGGCTCGGACGCTCCCGCGGCGGGCTGACCACCGAGATCCACCTGGCGGTCGAGCAGGCGCAGAAGCTGATGTCGCTCGTGATCACCGCTGGACAGCGTGGCGACTCCCCGCAGTTCCAGGTCGTCCCGGGCCGTATCCGGGTGCCGCGTCTCGGTCCGGGACGGCCGCGCACCCGGCCGGACAAGGTCCGCGCCGACAAGGCGTACGGCTCGCGCGCGAACCGCGTCTACCTGCGCAGACGACGCGTCGGCTGCACGATCCCGGAGAAGCGCGACCAGGTCGCCAACCGCAAGAAGCGCGGCTCCCACGGCGGCCGGCCACCGAAGTTCGACAAGGACGACTACAAGGAGCGCCACGCCGTGGAGTGCGGGATCAACCGCCTCAAGCGCCACCGGGCGGTCGCCACGAGATATGACAAACTCGCCGTCCGCTACGAAGCGACCGTGTTGGTCGCAGCCATCAACGAGTGGCTGTGACCAACACTTTCGAAACACGCCCTAGCGGTGGCGCTCACGGCGCAGCGCGTGCTGGAGGGCGGTCTCGTCTCCGGCGTCGGCGTGCCGGTCGGCGCAGCGCTCGTCGAACCGGGCCTGCTCCAGGGCCTGCTGTATGGTCTCAAGGGTCATCCCGGCCGCCCGGCGGCGCACCCGGCTGGGAGCGTAGCCGAGCAGCAGCCCGCACAGTTCGCCGCGCTCGAAGTCGCTGATCTTGGAACCCTGCGGGTCACACGTGCCCGTGCTCGGCGGCCCACCCGATGATGGCGACGAAGGCCTGATCGAGACTGTCGGCGTGGCCCAGGCGCGTGCCGTCACCGTTACGGTTCCGCGCGTAGGCGCCCCACCGGCCAGCGTGGTTGATGGCCCATCCGATGGCCATGAACCCGTCGTGGTAAGCGGGATGCCACAGGAAGATCGTCTCTTCTCCGGATTCGACTTCTCTGGTCGTCCGGTACCCGGCCCCGGCCAGTTCCTTCTGCATCTTCCGCGACGGCTCTGTCACATCTCCCCCTGAGTAGACGAACGACCTCAGGTTAGGCGCCCGACGTGAGACATGGAACGGGGCCGCGCGGCCTGCGCACCGGTCCTGGCGCGCTCACGCCGCCGCGCTGCGCCCGGCGACCACCAGCGCCCAGGTCACACAGCCGAACGCCGCGGTGGAGGCGACCGCGCGGATCACGTTCCACCGCACCCACACGTCCTCGAAGGCGGCTCGCACCGCCGCCGGGTCGGTGAGCGCGTCGGGCGCCCCGGCGGCGGCCAGCCGGTCGTTGAGCGGGACGTTCACCACGCCGGTGATCACCAGCACCGCCAGGGACAGCGCCGCCGCGGCGGCCAGCCAGGCCAGTGCCGTCCGGGAGCCGGCGCGCCACTGGAGGACGCCGGCCGCCACGACCAGCACCGGCGCGCCGAGGAAGCTCAGCATGAACCACCCGTTGAGGATGGCCGTGTTGATCCGCTGCATGGTGTCGATGAACGCCCGGTCGCCGACCGCGGCCAGCCCCGGCATCACCGAGCAGGCGTAGGCGTAGAACAGTCCGGCGCTCCAGCCGGTGGTGAGCACCGCACCGACCAGCGTGATCGTCCGCAGTGCCGCCATCGCCCTCGTCCCCGTTCGCTCGTTCATGCCGGCCAGTCAACCCGCCGGCCGTACCGGGCGGCCATCGGCGAGGCGCTCGCGGCCATGTGCGAGCGTCCACCCCCGGGCCGGGCCGCTGCTCCGCCCGCTCCTAGGCTGGCGCATGGACGCCCTCTCCGCGCTGCTGACCGGCCCCCGCGCCCAAGGGGCGTTCCTGCTGCGGTCGGTGTTCGACCCGCCGTGGTCGGTGCGGATCGCGGACCTGGCTCCGCTGACGCTGATCACCGTCGTGCGCGGCGACGGCTGGGTCGTGCCGGACGACGGCCCGCCCGTGCCGCTCGGCACCGGCGACCTGGCCGTGGTGCGCGGCCCGGACCCGTACACGCTCGCCGATCTCCCGGACCGCGTCCCGCAGTTGGTCGTCCACCCGGGGCAGGTCTCCACCACGCCGGACGGTGCGGGCATGTGCGAGACGCTCGACCTGGGCGTGCGCGCCTGGGGTCCGGGCGGCGGGACGGTCCTGCTCAGCGGCACCTACCAGCTGCGCGGCGAGGTCAGCGGCCGACTGCTGCGCGCCCTGCCACCGGTGCTGCGACTGGGCGCGGACGAGTGGTCCTCCCCGCTGCCGGCGCTGCTGGAGGCGGAGATCGGCCGGGACGAGCCCGGCCAGGAGGCGGTCCTGGACCGGCTGCTGGACCTGCTGCTGATCAGCGCGCTGCGCAGCCACTTCACCCGGGACGCCGAACGGGCCCCGGCCTGGTACCGCGCGCACGCCGATCCGGTGGTCGGCCGGGCGCTGTCCCTGCTGCACACCGACCCTGCGCGCGGCTGGACGGTGCGCGACCTCGCCGCCGGGACGGGCGTCTCCCGCGCGGCGCTGGCCCGCCGCTTCACCGAGCTGGTCGGCGAGCCGCCGATGGCCTACCTGACGGGCTGGCGGCTCGCCCAGGCCGCCGACCTGCTGGCCGATCCCGCCCTCACCCTGGACGCGGTGGCCCGCCGGGTGGGCTACGGCAGCGGCTTCGCGCTGAGCGCCGCGTTCAAGCGGGTGCGGGGCGTCAGCCCGCAGCAGTTTCGCACCGGGAGCGCCCCGACCGGTGTCCCGACGGCCTGACGCACCGCCACCGGGCGCGCCCGCCGGTACCGAGCCAGGTTCAGGGGCGGGACGGACTGTCCAAGGTGGCCGTAGGCCGGCGCATTGCGCCGCCGCTGGCGCCCCTGACCGGCCGGCACGGCCCGCATACTGCACGCGCGGGCGGCCCCGGCCTACGACGCTCGCTGGAACTCCTCACTCAGTCCGCCCTGCAACTGAGTGGGGAACCCTGAGCAGCCCCGGCCGCTTTTCCGAGATCCTCATCAACAGCACTGCAGGGGGCGGCGGTGGCCCGTCGGGGGCGCGCGTGGTGCCGTCAGCGGTTCCGCCGGAGGCGGCGCCGCAACGGCACCACGGGGCCAGCGGCCGGTCGTCGTCCGCCTCGGCGGCGCCGTACTCGGCGGACACCAGGGCGGCCGGCTCCGGCGGGCGGGGCTAGGGTCTGTTGGGAAAGTGCTGGCGCTGGGCAGGGATATCGATGTCTGATTGCCGCCAGCGTGGTCTGTCCCCGCTGATCACACTGACGGCATGACGATGTCATCCACTACAGACTCGATTACGGTCCTCACCGGCATGTATGCGGCTGAGGCGGAGTACTTTGCAGCCGAAGGCCCTGACGAGGCTTCATTCGACCTGCTCGCCCCATTCTTCGCGCCGGATGTGGTGCTGCATCAAGCTGATTCCCTGCCCTATGGAGGCACCTGGCGCGGGCATTCGGGCATGACGCAGTTCTTCCGTGCGATGGGAGCCGCTTGGGAGTCATTCGACATGGCGGAGCAAGAGTTCCTCGCCGCCGGTGAGACTGCGGTAGTGCTCACCCAGGTCCGTGCTCGCGCTCGTGCGACAGGCCGCGAACTCTCCTTCCCGATCCTGCAGGCGATCACGGTCAAGGACGGGAGGATCACCGAGGTCCGTCCGTTCTACTGGGACACACGGGTCATCGCCGACGCCTGCGCAGCGCCGAGGGCGACCGGCTGATGCGGATGGTGAGTCCGCTGGTCACAGCCACTCGTTGATGGCCGCTACCAGCACGGTTGCCTCATGGCGGACCGCGAGCTTGTCGTACCGTGTTGCCACTGCACGGTGTCTTTTGAGGCTGTTGATGCCGCACTCCACCGCGTGACGCTGCTTGTCGTCTTCCCGGTCGAACTGCGACGGCCTGCCTCCGCGGGAGCCGAGGTTCGTGCGGTTGCGGGCCTGGTCCGTCTTCTCCGGACTGGTGCAGGCGTTCCGGCGTGTGCGCAGGTAGGCGCGGTTCGCGCGGGACCATAGGCTTTATCGCCGCGGACCTTGTCGGGCCGGGTGCGCGGCCGGCCGGGCCCGGGGCGCTGTGCGCCTGTCAGATCCCCACGCGTCACGGCGCTCGATCATCACCGAGCAAGATCCACTTTTGCAACAGGCCCTATCAGCCCCAGCGGCCGAACTCGGCTATGCCTTGGAGGACTAAGATGAGGTTCCTATTGAGTCGGCACGACGCCCGACTGGAAGTGGAAAGCCTGAGCCAGGTAGAAGCGAAACGGAAGGTATACGTATCCGTTTCAGTGTCACGCGGAAGAGAAGTGGTCAGCGTCTGCAGGGATAGGGACGGATCATGGCAGTTCTTCTCCGAAGACGACGAATCCGGCCCTGAAGGTCCCGTTCTGATTCATTTCGAACACGTTCCCAGCAGGTCGGAACTAGCCGCGACAGTGCCCGGCCTGAGAAAGGGATACTGGGCGCTCCGTAATAGAAAGAATGATTCCTGGAACGTGGTGCAGGACGACTAACGTCGCCTCGCACGCCGAACGGCCCGCCGGTCAATCCGGCGGGCCGTTCGGCAAGTCCGCCGCCCCTCCAAACCGACTGACCGCCGCCCGCCGGCGTGCATGCGCTGCCACTCATGCCACACCTCAACCGGATTCCCTCAGCGTAGGGAGCGCATCGATTCGTGGTCCACCGTCAGGGTGTCACGGTCCATCTCGGGCAGCCCGAGGTGGTTGCAGATCAACGCGGTGAGCTGCTGCCTGAAGTCCCTGCTCCCGTGGTCGAGCCCCGCCGCCGTGATGAGGGGAGCCAGCTCGTTGGGCCAGTACTCCCCCACGTGGTCGGGCCGCTCGTAGTCGATGCAGGAAGAGATCCGGCCGTCCTTGTAGTGGTAGGCCTTGGGCCCGTGGGCCTTGGCGATGCACGGGTTGGGGACGAACACGACCAGCTCGGCGCCCTGGGGACACAGCCTGCGGTAGTCGATGTCGTCATAGTCGTTACGCGACGAGTTGTACAGGTTGTGCACGATCACACCCCAACCGCCGGGTGCAGCCTCGTTGCCGTAGGCAAGCGGCGGCCGGTGCCGTGCGACCAGTCCTTCCGCCATGGAGGCCCGGCTGGTTCCCCTGAAGTACACCAGGACGGATTCGTCGTCCCCGTAGTGGCCTTCGCCCAGCCACGCGATGACGCCACACTTGATCCACTCAGTCATGCCGGCACCGTAGTCCAGGCCACCGACACGGCCGGGCTTCGGCGGCCCAGGTCGCACCCCGCCGACCACCGGGGTGCGATCAGCTGTGGCGGGCCTGCACCCTGCTTCCCAGGGAAGACCCCCGTCTTCCGACGCGGCCGCCCCGTAGGGGTCAGCTTGTCACCATCGGATGCAGGCGAGGCCCGTTTCACCTGGTCGAGCCGCAGCGCGCGCTCGTGGCCGTGCAGAGGGAGCGCAGCACGTTCCGTACCTCGTACCGAGTCTGGAACAGCGGTCCCGCGGCCGCGTCGCAGGAGGTGAGCGAGGCAGCTCACCGAGCACCGCGCCGCCCTGCTCGAAGCCGTGCGCCGCATCACCGCCCCCCGGCGCCTGCGGACCGCTCCGGCACGCGACGGGGACCCGACCCGGTCCCGGCGGGCCGGGGCTCCCCCGCTCTCCCCGTCCTTCTCCGTCCCTTTGCGCCGGGCGTCACGCCGCGATCGGGGCCGTCCGGGCCAGGACGGCGCGCAGGACGGTGTTGAAGGCGTCCGGGCGCTCCTGGTGCGGCATGTGGGCGGCGTCCTCGATGACGTGGAGTTCGCCATGCGGGGCGAGGGCGGCGAGGGTCTTGGACATCTCGACCGGGATCTCGGTGTCCTGGCGGCCGTGGACGAAGGCGGCGGGGACGGCGAGGCGGGGCAGGGCGGGCCGCGGATCGTAGGTCCGGCACTCGGTGAAGATCGCGTCGATGAAGACGCCCGAGTCCAGGAGCTGGCGGACCGTCCAGTCGACCTGGGCCCGACTGGCCTTGGGGCCGTACCAGTTGGGCACCCAGTCGGCGAAGGTCCCGGCCCGGTCGGCGGCGAGGTCGGCGACCAGGGCGTCGAGCTGCGCGGCCATGCCCTGGCTGGGCCAGTAGCCGGGGCCGTCCACCGAGACCAGGGCGCCGATCCGCTCGGGCGCGGCCAGGGCGGCTTCCAGGGCGAACGTGGCGCCGACCGAACTGCCCACCAGGACGGGGCGGTCGAGGCGGAGGTGGGCGATGAGCGCCAGGACGTCGGCGGCGTTGCCGGCGGTGTCGTTGCCGTCCACCGGGTGGTCGGAGCGTCCGCAGCCGCGCCAGTCGACGGTGATGGTGCGGTGGTCGCGTGCCAGGTCGGCGACCTGGGCGCCCCAGACCCGGCCGCTGGTGCCCCACCCGTGCAGGAAGAGCAGCGGGCGGCCGGCGCCGTGGTCCTCGTAGTAGAGGTCGATCCCGTTGACGTGCGCGAACGACATGGCGTCCTCCTCGGTTCCTGCTGCCACCGGTGCGGTGGCAGCAGGACCATCACACCGGCCGGGGCGGCCGGGACCAAGGAGCGTTCCGCGCCTACACTGATCAGCGATCGTGATGGATCGCCGAGGGGTCGGCGGGCGGGGTGGGCGGGGGCTCGGGTGGAACTGCGGCAGGTCCGGTACTTCCTCGCGGTCGCCGAGGAACTGCACTTCGGGCGCGCCGCCGAGCGCATGCACATCGTGCAGTCCGCCGTCAGCCAGCAGGTACGGCGCCTGGAGCGGGAGTTGGGCGTCGACCTGTTCGACCGTACGACGCGCAGCGTGACGCTGACGCCGGCCGGGAGCGTGTTCGTCGACCGGGCCCGGGCCCTCGTCGCCGCCGAACGGGCCGCGCTGGACGCGATCGCGGCGCTGCGGGCCGAGGCCTGCGCGGGCGGCGCCGTGCTGCGCATCGGCACCAACGTCGGTCTCGGTGCGCGGCTCGAGCGGCTGCTGGACCGGCTGGGAGAGCGGGCACCGGAGCTCACCGTCGAGCTCGTCAGCGCCGCGCCGGCGGAGCGCCTCCAGCGGGTGCGCGACGGCGACCTCGACGCGGCGTTCGTGCGCGGCGTCTTCCGGAGCCCGGGACTGGAGCTGGTGCCGCTGTGGCGGGAGCGGTTCGTGGTGGCCCTGCCGGCCGGGCACCCGCTCGCCGCGGGCGGGGCCGTCCGTCTCGCGGACCTGGCCGGGATGCCGCTGCGGATCGCTCCGCGGGGGGCCAACCCGCACCTCGTCGACCTGGTCCTCGGCGCCTGCCGCGCCGCCGGGTTCGAGCCCGTCCTCGGCCCGGCGTTCACCACCGACCAGGACACCCTCGCCGCGATCGGCGCCGGCGGCACCCACTGGACGGTCTTCTACGCGAGCCAGGCTGAGGTCCTCCCGACGTTGCGCACCGTCTTCCGGCCCCTCGCCGATCCGGACGCCCCGACCATGCCCGCCTACCTCGCCGTCCGCCCCGACGCGCCGGCCCGCGCCCTGACGCCGCTGCTCGAGGCGTGCCGTGACGTCGCGGACCAGGAACCGACGGGCGGAGGCGCCCCGGAGAGCGGGCCGGAGACGGGGGTCAGGCGGTGGGAGCGGCTCGGCCGAACAGGCGGCCGCCGAGGTCGACGCCGAGCACGGTGCCGGCGGAGTCGCGGGTGAAGTAGCCCCGCTGGCCCGTCAGGCCGCCCTCGGTGACGAGGTAGTCGTCGCCGTCGCCGGAGAGGAAGCCCATGGTGGCGGCCGGGTAGTCGGCCGGCAGCTCGACGTCCGAGGCGGCGCGGACCTCCGGTTTGATCCCGACGGCCAGGGTGAGCCGGGTGCCGTCGGTGCGGACGTCGAGGTTCATGACGTCGTTCTCATAGCGGCCGGCCACCTCGCGCGCCCGCCGCTCGTCGTGGGCGAGCGGCTGCGGGTCGCGCTCGACGAGGCCCAGGTGGTGTTCGAGGGCGCGGCGGACGACGGCCTGGGTGAGGACGTAGCCGTCCGGGCCCGCGGCCAGGGCGACCACGGCGAAGTTGCGCTCGGGCACGATGACCAGGTCGGCGAACTGGCCGTTGCCCGAACCGCCGTGGCCGACGGTGCGCACGCCGTCCACCTCGCGCAGGAACCAGCCGATGCCGAAGCCGTCGCCGAGCGAGCTGCCGCGCAGTTCGACCGTCCGCTCCCGCATGCCGTGCAGCGTCCCGGCGGGCAGCAGGCCGGCCCCGTCGCCGAGGTGGAAGCGGGCCCAGGCCAGCAGGTCGCTCACCGAGGAGGCGATGCCGCCGCCGGGGTTGTTGCCGCGCGCGCCGGCCGGGGAGGACTTCCACGGCCGGGCGGCCCGCAGTGCGCCGTGCGCGTCGCGGTTGTAGCCCACGGCGAACTTGCGGACCATCACCTCGTCCAGGTCGAAGAAGGTGTTCGACAGCCCGAGCGGCTCCAGCAGGAGCGCGGCGACGGCCTGTTCGTAGCCGCGGCCCGTGACGTTCTCGATGATCCGCCCGGCCAGGTTGTAGCCGGCCTGGCTGTACGAGGCCCGGGTGCCGGGCGGCGCGACCAGCGGGAGGCGGGCCAGCCGCCCGACGAAACCGGCCAGCGTGCCGTCCTCCTCGCCGGGGTCGACCAGGTTCCAGTCCAGGCCGGCGGTGTGGTTGAGCAGGTTCAGCACGGTGATCCGCTCGGCCGCCTGCTCGTCGGCGAGCCTGAGCTCGGGCACGTACCGGCGCACCGGCGCGTCCAGTTCGACGGCGCCCTGCGCGACCAGGCGCATCAGTGCGGTCGCGGTGAAGGTCTTGGTGACCGAACCGAGGTGGAACAGCGTGCGCTCGTCCACCGGCAGCGGGTGGTCGACGCTGGTCACGCCGTGGGAGACGAAGCTCTCCTGACCGTCCGCCAGGATGCCGACGGCGACGCCCGGGATGCCGAGCTCCTCGGCCGTTGCCGCGACGAACTCGGACACCTGCTTGTGCGACATGGCTCCCCCTGAGGCTCTTGAACTAAGTACAGGAGAACCGTACCCAGCTTCTTGAACTAAGTACAAGAGCTCTCTTGAACTATGTTCAACTAAGCTGTCGCCATGCCACGACAGACCATGACCGCCGACCGGATCGTCCGCGCCGCGATCGAACTGCTGGACGAGGAGGGCCTGGACGGCCTCAACATGCGCAGCCTGGGCGCCCGGCTCGGCTCGGCCGCCACGGCCGTCTACTGGCACATCAAGACCAAGGACGAGGTGGTCCGCCGGGCCGCGGACGCGGTCTGGGCGGAGGTCGAGCTGCCCGATCCCTCCGCCACCGGGTGGCGGGAGGCCGCCACCGCCATGGCCACCGGCATGCACGCGATGCTCACCCGGCACCCGTGGCTCGGCCAGGCTTTCGGCAGCCACCTGCTGTACGGCCGCGGCAAGGCCCGGCTGGACGACTACGCCCTCGCCGTCTACGAACGGGCCGGATTCACCGGCGCCGAGGCGGACCGGGCGGCCGCCACGGTGTTCGTCTTCGTGCTCGGCAGCGCCCTCGGGCCCGCCGCGCAGATCTCGCTCACCCGGCGGCTGGGCCGCACCGGCGAGGACCCCGATCAACAGCTCGCCGACACCCTCGCGCGCAGCACCGAGATCGCCCTGGAGTTCCCCCGCCTGCGCGAGCGCATCGGCACCACCGACTACGCCGCCGCACCCGACAGCAGCTTCGAGTTCGGCCTGCGGGCCATCCTGGACGGCTTCGCGTACCGGCTCGGCGCCGGAGCGTAGACGTACGGCCGACGACGGTCCCCCGGCCCCGCGGCGCTCGGGGCGCCAGTCGTCCTCCGCGCCGGAGCCGACCGGAGAGCACGGTCTTCCCCCCGGGTGTGGCCCGACTCGCTCGGGTGGCAGGGCACGGGCCATGCGGGCCACGGACGCCCGCAGCCCGGCCTGGTCGACGAGGGGGCGCGCGACCGGGTCCCCGGCGGAGGGGGTGAGGGCCCACTCGACCGGCTCGCGGCCTGGACGGGCGTGCGGTCGCGGGAAGCGCCGCGCGCGTCGACCAGGAGCCCGCCGGGGCCGCGGCAGCTCCCGTGACCGCACGCCGTGGTCGCCGCTGGACGGTCCGGCGGTCCTCGCCGGCCGGGCTCCTGGAACGCGCGTGGCCGCCCGGCGCCGCGTTCCAGGCACCCCGGTGCCGGCCGGGAGGGAACGTGTGAGAGAGTCGGCGGCCCGAATGCGAGGAGGAGTCGGTGCACGGCAACGGGCCTGGAGGCGCGGACGGTCCCGGGGCCGGCCGGGTCCTGGTGGTGGACGACGACGCGGCGATCCGGCGCACCCTGGAACGCGGCCTGCGGCTGAGCGGGTTCGCCGTCGCGCTGGCCGAGGACGGCGAGAGCGCGCTCGCCCGCCTGGCGGCCGCCGTGACGGACGTCCTGGTGCTCGACGTCTCGATGCCCGGCATCAGCGGCGCGGAGGTCTGCCGGACCCTTCGCACCCGCGGGGACGACATCCCGGTCCTGATGCTGTCGGCACTGGACGAGCCGGCCGACCGGGTGGCGGGCCTGCAGGCCGGCGCGGACGACTACCTGGTGAAGCCGTTCGCCCTGGAGGAACTGGTGCTACGGCTGCGCGCCCTGCTGCGCCGCCGCCCGCCGCAGCCCACCGACCGGGTGTCGGCCGGCCCGCTGGTGATCGACCCGGCGACCCGGCAGGCCCGCCTCGACGGCCGCGAACTGCGGCTCACCCGGCGCGAGTTCGAGCTGCTCACCCAGCTCACCAGGAACGCCGGCATCGTGCTCTCCCGGGAGCTGCTGCTGGAACGGGTCTGGGGGTACGACTTCGAGGTGCGCAGCGATGCCGTGGACACCTTCGTCAGCTACCTGCGGCGCAAACTGGAGGCCGGGGGCCGGCCCCGGCTGATCCACACCGTCCGGGGCGTGGGCTTCGTGCTGCGGCTGCCCGGCGGGGACGGGTAGCGGCCGCCGTGAGACTGTCCACCCGGATCGCCCTGTGGGCCGCCGTCGTGGTGCCGCTGCTGGTGGTGCTGGCCGGGCTGCTCCTGTTGCCGCTGGTCGGCCGGGACCTGCGGCACCAGCAGGACGCCCGGCTGGCGGAGCGGGCGGCCGCCGTCCTGCCGAGCGTGCGCACCCTGGTGGCCGCCGATGCCCGTGGCCGGGCCAAGGCCGAACAGAACCAGCAGCGCAAGGTGTTGGACGCCGCGCTGGACTCGGGCGTGCGGGTCGCCGCCCAGGACGGCACCGTGCTGCTCGCGGGCGGCCCGCAGCCCGCCGACGCCCGGGCCCTGCCCACCGCGCCGGGCGGGCCGGTCACCGTCCGCGACCACGGCACGGCCTGGCGGGTGCTGACCGTCCACGTGTCCGGCGGCGGGACGGCAGGCGGCGGGACGGCGGGCAATGGGACGGCAGGCGATGGGACGCTCTGGGTCAGCGAGCCCGGCGCTCTGGCGGGCAACCAGACGGCGACGGTGCGCAGGCGGGTCCTGCTCGTGGCGGCGGTCGCGGCGCCGGTCTCGGCGCTGATCGGCTTCGCGCTCGCCGAACGCGCCACCGCACCGCTGCGCCGGCTCAGCCGCCGCGCCTCGGAGCTCGACCCGGCCCTGCCGCCCGGCGGCGCCGAACCCGACGGTCGCGAGCCCGGCGGTCGCGAGCCCGGCGGCGCCGAACCCGACGGTCGCGAGCCCGGCGGCGGCGGACCAGCCGGCTTGGCGCGTACGGGCGGCGCGGGCTTCGCGGCGGAGCGCAGCGGCACCGTCGAGGTGGACGAACTCGCCGCCGCGCTGGCCCGGTTGCTCTCCCGCTACGACGAGCAGGCGCTGCGCACCGCCCAGGCGCTGGAGACGGCGCGCTCGTTCTCGGCCGCCGCCTCGCACGAGCTGCGGACGCCGCTGATGAGTCTGGGCACCAACCTGGACGTGCTGGCCGCCCACCAGGACCTGCCGGCCGGTGAACGGGCCGAGATCGTCGCCGAGTTGCGCGAGGACCACGCCCGGCTGCTGGACCTGCTCACCGCGCTCGCCACGCTCGCCCGCGGCGACCTCGTCGAGGTCGACTCCTTCGGCCCGGTCGACCTCGCGGAGCTCACCGACGCGGCCGCCGCCGAGGCCCGGCGCCGGCACCCGGCGGCCGAGTTCTCCGTCGAACTCCCGCCGGAGCTGAGGCTGTTCGGGTGGGAGTCGGGCCTGCGGATGATGCTCGTCAACCTGCTGGTCAACGCTGCCGTGCACGGGCGCGGCGGCCCGCAGCGGGCGGAGCCGGCCCGGGTGAGGGTCCGGCTGGCCCCGGCCGGTCCGGTCGCGCTGCTCACCGTCGACGACGCCGGGCCGGGTGTCCCGCCGGGCGAGCGCGAGGCGGTCTTCCACCGCTTCCACCGCCGGCGCGACAGCCCGGGCTCGGGGCTCGGGCTCACCCTGGTCGCCCAGCAGGCCGCCCTGCACCGGGGCACCGTGCGGATCACGGAGCCGCCGGGTGGGACGGGGTGCCGGGTGGAGGTCCGCCTGCCGCTGCCCGACGCCGACGCACCGACCCTTCGGCTCCCGCTCCGGCGGGACTGGATCGCGGGCGAGGAGGGCTGAGCACCGCTCCCGCGTTCCACAGGGAATCCACAAGAAGCCGTCCTACGCTCCCGGCGACCGGGCCGCAGCGGGCCCGCAACCGCCGGCCCGGTCCCGTAGACCGTCCACGGCAGAAAGGGACGCCCATGTCCGTCGACCGCACGTCCGCCAACCGCACCTCCCTCCGCCGCGGGGCCGTCAGCCGCAGGGCCGCTGCGCTGGGCGCCGTGGCCCTCGCCGGCTCGCTGTTCGCCGCCGTCCCCGCCCAGGCGGACGGGACGGGCGGCTCGCCCTCCGCCGCCCCGGCCACGCCGTCCGCCCCCGCCACCGGGTCCACGCCCGCGGGCGACGGCGCGAAGGCCGTCTGCAAGCGGCTGCCGAAGACCGAGCAGCGCGTCACCGAGGCGCTCGCCCGGCTGAACGGCGACGCCACCGTCGCCGGGTCGGTCGCCCGCCTGCAGCAGCGGGTCGACAACGCCAAGGCCGCCGGCCACCCGGAGATCGAGAAGCTCCTCAACGACCGCCTCACCGCCCGCAAGGGCCTGGTCACCACCCTGCAGACGCGCAAGAGCGACCTCGACTCCGTCGCCACCTGGTGCGCCGCCCACGACCAGGGCAAGTCCCGGTGAGCCGCCGCCCGCGCGCCGTCCTCGCGGCCCTGTTCCTCACCGGTGCCGCCCTGCTGACCGCCGCCTGCGGTCCCACCGGGCACCCGGGCCCCGGCGCCGCCGACGCCAACCAGGTGCAGGACATGCAGCACAAGCTCGACGCCGCCGACAGCGCGGCCGACCGGGCCGCCACCGACGCGGCGGCCGACGGCAACTGACGCGCCACCCGCCCGCTGACCCGCTCAGCGGGCGGGTGCGCCCGGTCGCCGTGGCGGAGCACCGCTCGGCGGCGGCCGTGGCCCGTGGCCGTGGCTGTGGCCGTGCGCGGCCATGGCCTCAGGCCCCGGCGGCGGGCTGTTCGGCGTCGCCGAAGCGGGCCAGGGTCAGGGCGCCGGCCACGGCGGCCACGAAGCCCAGGACGGCGACCGGCGTCAGGTCGTGCCGGGTGTGGTCGCCGAGGACGAGCACCCCGACCACCGCCGGGCCCAGCGTCTCCCCCAGCACCATCGCGGCCGTCGCCGACGTCACCGATCCGTGCTGCATCGCCCAGGTCAGCGCGGCGAAGCCGCCGATGCCCGCCACCGCCACCGCGTACGCCGAGGGCTCGGCCAGCAGCTGCGGCAGCCTCGGTTCCGGCAGCACCCGCACCGCCACCCCGACGACCCCGAACTGCAGGCCGGCCACCAGCCCCAGCAGCGGCGTGCGGCGGGCCCCGCCGTACCGCACCGCCGCCCAGCCCGCGACGAGCAGGGCCACCGCGACGAGCAGCACGCCCAGCCGCAGCGCGTCGTCACCCGTGCCGTGGCCGTCCCGCCCGGCGGTGAGCGCCAGCAGCAGCAGCCCCGCGCACACCGCCACCACCCCGGCCCACTCGCTGCGCCGCAGCCGCACCCGCAGCACCCGGGCCGCCCCGACGGCCGTCACCGCGAGCGCGGAGGCCAGCGCCGCCTCGACCACGTAGAGCGGCAGGCGCTCCAGGGCGACCAGTTCGGCGGCGAAGCCGCCCATGTCCATCCCCACACCCGCCAGGAAGGGCCACTGGCGCAGCGCACCGGCCAACGCGGCGGCCTCCCCCACCCGCTCCCCCGCCCGCTGCCTCGCCCGCTGCCTCGCCCGCGGCCTCGACGGGTCCGCGGCCCGTGGGCCCGTACCGGCGGCCCGCCGGGCGCCGACCGCCTGCAGCACGGTGGCCGACCCGGTGAGCAGTGCGGCCAGGAGGGCGGCGAGCAGGCCGATGAGCATGGCCCCGACGCTACGTCCGCGGGCGCCCGCACGAGCGCCTGGCACGCCGTCGCAGCCGCCCCGCGGCCGGCCCCGCGGGTGCGGGGGCGTGGCGGTGCGGGGCCGTGGGCCTGCCCGTGCGATCGGGCGTTCTCAGCCCTGGAGGGACCATTCGTTGACCACGTCGAGGTTGCGGAACACCGGCGGCCCGTCGCACAGTGCCGCGACCCGGGCGGCGAAATCCGACGTCTCCGGCCGGTCGGAGTTCTCCATCGCCTGCTCGTACGAGGGGAACTCCACGATGTTCAGGTACACGTTCTCCTGGTCGCGGTCACGGGTTTGCGCGGCCCGGGTCGCCAGTTGGTGGCCCGCGTTCTGCTCGACCCAGCTGTCGAGCAGGGCGTTGAACTCGTCGATGCGACTGGTCTTGTACTCGATGATCTGGATGAAGCTCACGTCAGGCTCCTCGGCTCAGCAGCGGATGGTCGGCTGAACGCCCTCTCCAGCGTCGCCCCGGCGCCCGCGGCCCGCAAAGGCAGGGAACGGGTCCGCCGCGCGGCTCCGGCGAGGCCTGGTGAACGGGGGCGGGCGCGGCGCGGGCCGCCCTGCCGGGGGTGCGGGGGCGGAGCGGGCGGTCGCGAGGGTGGCCGTGTGGAGGAGCGCCGTGCCCGCGCGCCGGCTGGGCCGCCGCGCGCGCCGAAGTCTCCCGCCGTCCCAAGTCCCGCGTTGCGCGCGCTGGTTGGGGGCGGGATACCGGGTGCCGGGTGAGTTCCGGCGGGCGGGTGCGCGGCGGCCCGGGGCGGCCCGGGGCGGTCCGGGAGCTCCGGCCGGGGCGGTCCGGCCGGGGCGCGTGCGCTCGCCGGGTGGGCCGGCGGGACTTCGGTTAGCGTCGGCCCTGGAGCCCGGAGCCCGGAGCCCGGAGGACGGTCGGTGGTCGGAGGTCGGTGGCATGGCGGCGGCGGAACGGGCGCGGCTGGTGGACGGGTGGCGGCGGGCGGCGGAGCGGCAGCTGACGCCGACCAAGCGGTCGCTGGTGGTGATGTGGGCGGCGTTCGGCGCCACCTTCGGCACGGTGCGGTTCATCACCCACGGGATCAGGGGCGGCTGGCTGCCCTGGGGCAACATCTCGGCCGGCGGCAGGCACCTGCACCACTACAACATCGGCATCGCGGCGCTGGCCGGGGTCGGCCTGGTGGCCGTCCGCGGTGACGAACGGGCGGTAGGCCATCCGGCGGTGGCCGCGGTCTACGGTGCGGGCACCGCTCTGATCACCGACGAGTTCGCGCTGCTGCTGGACCTGCAGGACGTCTACTGGGCCGAGCAGGGCCGGGTGAGCGTCGACGTGTCGCTGTGCGTGCTCGCCGCGCTCGGCGGCTACCTGTCGGCCGCACCGTTCTGGCACGAGGTCGTGCGGGTCACCCACCGCCGGCTGACGGCGCGCTGAGCTCGCCCCGGCCGGTGCCTGGACGGCGGTGCGGGCCCACGTGTCAGGGCCCGACGGTGCTCCAGGCGCCGAAGCTGCCGTCCGTTCGCTGGCGGCTGTGGCGCAGGCGGCCGTCGGGGCCGAGCCCGACCAGGTCGGCGAGGCCGTCGCGGTCGACTCCGGCGGCCGGGGATCCGACGACGAGGCCGTCCAGGGCGCTCCAGGTGCCGAAGCGCCCGTCGGTGCCCTGGCGGCTGACGCTGACGCCGCCGTTGCGGTTGCGGACGGCCACCACCGTGCGGTGGGGGGCGGGGGCGTCCGCGGACGCCACGGCCGGCTCGCCGTCGCCGGCGTCGTCGCTGCCGACGTCGTCACCGCCGCCGCCGACGGGTCCGCCGGGTCCGCCGGGTCCGTCGGGTCCGTCGCCGACGGGCTGGGCCGTCGGCGTCCACCGGCCGCCCGGGGTGCTCTGGGTGAGGCGGACCGTGGCGGAGCGGGCGGTGGGCCCGGGCAGCAGGCCGCCCTCGGAGAGCCGGCGGTAGAACAGCACCAGGCGGCCGTCGGGGTCCTCGGTCACGCTGACGCGGCCCACCGGCGAGACCGCCGGGAAGTCGGGGTCGGGCGTCAGGGCGGCGCCGGGTGCGGACTGGGTCCAGTGCAGGACGGCCGGGCGGGTGCCGGCTGACGCGGTGGTGGCGAAGACCTCGATCCGGCCGTCCGCGGTGGCGGCGGCGCTGGGCGGCCCCTGCACGCCGGCCCCGCCGAGACCGGTCCACGGGCCCCACGTGCCGTCGGGTCCGGTCTGGGCCCTGGTGCTGACGCCGCCGTCGCGGTTGCGCACGAACAGGTGCAGCCGCCCGTCGCCGGCGGCGGCCACGGCGGGCGTGCTCACCTGGAGCGCGGGGTCGGCGAGCGGGGAGGACGGCGCGGCGGTGGCGGGGTCGGGGGTGCCCAGGTCGGCCCAGGCCCACGCGCCGGAGGCGTCCTGGGTGCGGGAGACGATCTCGCCGGTGTCCGCGCGCTGCCCGAACACCGCGAGGGTGCCGCCCTGACGGCGGATCACGGTCAGTGCGGCTGCCAGCGGTCGGCCCGGGGCGTCGTGCGCGAGCGGGCCGCGCCACACCTTGTCCGCGTCCTCGGCCCATTCCAGCAGGGTGCCGCTCTCCACCGCGAAGGCGTGCAGGGCGCCGGTCCGGTCGGCGGCCACCACCTGGGAGGAGCGCGGGTAGCGCAGGTACTGCCGGGACTGCCAGCTCGCGTACGCGCTCTCGTCGAAGGCGGCGCCGGTGGGCAGTTTGGCGTCGTGCTCGGCGTACCTGCGGAAGGTGGCGTGCTTGTCGGCGGTCTGCGCGGTGGACAGGTCGGCGGGCGAGGACCAGGTGTTGTAGTCGCGGTAGTGCTCGACCAGCAGCCGGGCGCCGGTCGCCGCGTAGGCGTCGGCGGCCGCGTCCGCGAACCAGGCGGCGGATATGTGGTCCGGGTGGTCGTGGTCCTCGTGGGCGCTCCAGAGCGTCGGGTCGGGCGCCGGGTCCTGCACCCTGAGCAGGGTGGGCCGCTGGTCGGCCAGGACGGCGCGCAGCATGGTGAGGAGCCGTCGGCCGTCGTAGGTCTGCGGCCAGCGGGTGCCGGGGCCGTCCATGTCCAGTGTCGGGGTCCGGGCGGGGGCGGCGCTGTCGCGGGTGTCCCACAGCCGGCGCAGGGCGTTGCCGCCGAGGTAGGCGGTGTCGGCGAACTCGGGGAGGTCGAGGAAGACGAGTTGCACCGATCGGTTCGCCCTGAGGGTGAAGCGTTCGGCGACGGGGCCGCCCGGGGCGGGCCGGTAGTCCTCGTGGTCCCAGCAGGCCGGACCGGGGTCGTCGGCGCAGCCTGCGGCTCCCGTTCCGGTGGCCTGGGCCGCCATCCGGGCGTAGGCGAGGCGGGCGCCGTCCTGCCGGTGGGCGGCGTAGGCCGCCCCGCTGCCGGCGTCGCCGGCGGTGACGTAGACGGTCGTCACCTTCAGGCCGGCCCGGATGCCGGTGGACAGGTCCGGGTTCATGAACAGCAGGTCGTCGTCCTGGTGGGCGACGATCTGGACGACGGCGGCGGGCCGGTCGTCGGTCTGCGGGGGCGGGACTTTCGCCCCGGTCAGTGCGGACGGGACCGTCCACGTCTGTGACAGCGTCAGGGCCCACGCCGCCACGGCGGTCGTCGCCCGCCCCATCCCGCAACCGCCCTTCGCTCATGCCTGCCGTCACGGCCCCCCGGGGCAGGAATGAAGGATTATCACATCATGTCGGGATGTGGTGCGGCCGGGCCCGGGCGGGCCCCGTCGGTGCGCCGCTCACCCGTCCGCGGTGGCGGCGGTGGCGGTGGCGGTGGCGTCGGTGGCGCCGGAGCGGGGGGCCGGCGGGCGGTGCGGGTCGTCTTGGCCCTCGTCCTCGGGTGCGGTGACCTCGTAGGGGGAGGGCACCGGGAAGTACGCCTGGAGGAAGGAGGTGACGGCCGCTTCCTGCTCCTGCGGGGAGAGGTGGTCCTCGGTGCCGTCGGCCAGGCAGAAGTAGTCCGCCCAGCGCTGCTCCCGCAGTTCCGTGAGCCGGGCGAGGTCCTCGGCGCTGTCCGTGACGAAGTAGCCGTCGTAGAGGTGGCCCTCCACGGCGCGGGCGGTCGCGTGGGCGTAGTGGACGGCCAGGGTGACCGGCGCGAGGTCGTCGGCGGCCCGGAAGGGCGAGCGCACGGTGCCGTGCAGCTGCGCCGCGAACCGCTCGGCGCTCTCGGCCAGGACACTGCGGCGCAGCGGGTGCGGGGCGTGCTTGAGGGTGCGGGGGTAGGTCTTGCCGACGGCGGCGGCCAGCGCGTCGCGGGTGTTCTTCAGCGCGGCGACGTAGACGGAGTCGTCGGCGTCGGCGTCGCCAGGCGGGATGATCCGGTTGTCGGGGAAGCAGCGCGGCAGGCCGTTGCCGAGGAAGAAGTCCTCGGGTACCAGGGTGCGGCCGAGGAAGACGTCGTCGTTGACGTAGAGGAAGTGCTCGGCGAGGCCGGGGATCAGGTGCAGCCGGGTTTCGATGGCGTGGGAGTTGAACACCGGTCCGGCGCCGGTGCCGGCGAACAGGTCGCGGTGGGAGACGACGGTCAGGCCCGGCTGGTCGGTGTCCAGCCAGTGCGGCACCTGGTCGTCGGTGACCAGGTACAGGTGGCGGATCCAGGGCGCGTGGGCGGCGAGGGCGCGCAGGCAGTACCGCAGCTCGTCGCGGTTGCGGAAGCGCTGGTCGGCGTCGCCCGCGATGCCGCTGGCGGCGACGCCGTCCTCCGCCGCGACGGGGCCGGCGGTGTGGGCGAGGCGGGCCCGGACGGCGGCGCGGCGCTCCTGCCAGGCGGGGTCGGCGTCGTCGACCCAGGTGATCACGGCGTCGATGGGGAAGGTGACCTGGTCCGGCAGGTCGGTGGCGAAGACGTCGAGCAGCGGGTAGGGCTGCCCGTCGACGGTCGTCGTGGCGGTGGCGGCGAGGGAGGGGACCCACCAGCCGAGCGGGGTCTCGTCGATCGAGGCGATGGCGCCCTCGGAGGGCGCGGCGGAGTCCCAGAACTCGACGTCGCAGCCGGTGTCGGGGCCGTAGAGGAGAGCGCCGATCACCGCGGTCCGGTAGATCCGCACGCCCTTGACCCGGTCGGCCGGCCAGATCGGGCCGGCCTGGTCCTCCTCCGGCCCGTCCTCCTCGGCCGGTTCCGCGGCGCGGGCGCCGTCGGCGGGGTCCGGTTCCTCCTCCACCAGCGCGACGGCGGCGGGCAGTTGCTCGGCCAGGACGGTGCCGAGGGTGCGGCCGTGCTCCAGCAGGTCCGCGTAGACGGCCTGGCCGGCGAACGCGGCGGACAGGGCGGCCAGCACCGCCGTCCGGTCGCCGGGGGCGATCGCCAGGCGGTGTCGCGGGTGCCGGTCGGGAACGATGCCGTGGTCGATGCCCGCCGCCCGCAGCACCCGGGACACCTCGGCGAGGTTGCCGTCCCGGCGCTGGCCCGGCAGGAGCCTGCGGTGCGGCTCCGCGAGGAGGTCGCCGCAGCGGGTCACCCCGGACAGGGTGTCGAGCAGCTGCGCCTCGCGGGCGGCGCGGGCCCGGTTCAGCCGGTCGATCGGGGTGAGCGGCTCCTCGCCCTCGGGTTGCGGCTCGGCCTGCTGCCGGGCCGCGGGCCGGTCGCCGTCCTCCGCCGCCAGGGGCCGGCGCAGGCGTGCCAGCGCGGCGAGGGGGCGCATCGCGGTGGCGAGGCGGGCCGGGGGGACGGGCACGGGAGCTCCAGGGGCGGGGGCAGGGGGCGGAACGGCGAAACGGCGGGAACGGGCGCCTTAGGTCCGGACTTCCGACTTCACCGATTTCCTCTCCTCACACCCGCGGGGCGGTACTCGCCTCGCGCTGGGGAGATCGTATGCGACTGGGAGGATATTTCATGAACTTCGGATAACGATCGGATGTCTGTTTGAAATGTGGACACCTGGGCGAGGCTGCCGTGGTCAGGACAGGAGCGGGCCCTTTCTCCGGCTTTTCCCTCGGGGACGTCGAATGGCCATGGAGTCGGGGTGGGGCGAATGGCGCCCTGTGACATCGCTTTACCTTCGCCTGGCCATCCCATGGGGCCGTCCGAACACGGATGGCGGAGGCGTCTCACGGAAGCGTGCTGACGGAAGGGTACTGACGGAAGGGTTGCTCTCGTCGCTCAGCTCTGCAGCAGGCGGTTGAAGAAGGTGCGGTACTGCTGCAGTGCCACCCGCAGCTCCTCGGTCTCGACCGAGTCACCGCGGTTCCACTGGCTCTCGAGGCTTCGACGGCGGTCGGCGAAGGACTCGGCGAGGCGCTGCATGAGATCCGCGACGAGGGCGTCCGCGGTGTGGACGGCCTCGCGGGGGTCGTCGACGAAGTCCGTCTGCACCTGCTGCCAGCGCTCGCGCAGTTCGCGGGTCTCCGCCTCCGGGAGCAGCGGTTCGCGCCCGTCGCCGCCGTCCGGGCCGCCGGTGACGTCCTGCTCGCCGCCCTGGGCGGCTCGGGTGTCCTGCTCCTGGGGGCCGGCGTCCGCGGAGGGCGAGCCGGCGTCCGTGGGGGCGGAGCCGGCGTCCGCATAGGGTGAGCCGGCGTCCGTGGGGGCGGAGCCGGCGGTCGGGTAGGACGTGTCGGCGTCCGCGTAGGCCGTGTCGGCGTCCGCGGCGCCCAGGCCCTCGCGGGTGCCTTCACCCAGGCTGCCGCCCGTGCCTTCGTCCGTGCCTTCGCCCAGGCCCTGGCCCAGACCCTGGCCCAGGCCTTCGTTCGCGGCCGGGGTGGCCTGCTCCGCGGCTCCGGTCGACTGCTCCTTCTTCTCGGCGGCTGCGGCGATGTCCTCGGTGGACATCCGTTCCTCGTCGTCGAAGTGCGTGCCCGACATCCCTGTCATCCCCTTTCGGTGTCCGTGCCCCGGTCGGGGGGCCCGCCGCCGTTCAGGAGCTCCGCGAACAGCGCGCGGTAGTGCACCATCGCGGTGCGGAGTTCCTCGGTGGTGGCGGCGTCCCGTGAAGCCGCGGTGTTGATCGCGTGGGCCGCGCGATAGTGCTCCAGCGTCTGTCCGTGTTCGACGGACAGGTCGCGCAGCCGCTGCTCGTAGTCCTCGGTGGGATAGCCGCGGTCGTGCATCAGCAGGGTGACCAGCCGGTCGGCGTGCTGGACGGCGTCGACCGGCCGGTCGACGAACTCCTGCTGGACCCGCGTCCAGTCCTCGGTGTACTGCCGTCTCGTCTGCGGCGACAGCGGCTTGATCCTCAGCTGTTCGTGGCGCTGCTCCCGCTCCCGCAGGTCCCGCTCGGCGGACAGCCGGCTGCCGGAGCGGCGCACGGTCCTCTCGTACTCCGGGCCGAACTGCTGCTGCAGTCGGCGGCGCCGGCTCACGAACCACCACAGCGCGACGGCCAGGATCAGCAGGACGGCGACGGGGACGATGATCGCGATGAGGGTCCCGGTTGACATCAGGTCCTCCCTCGTCCTTCGGTGCCCCAGCCGCTGCCCCGAATCGGCGGGTTGAAACGTCCTCCCGCGGCCGGACGCCCGGCGTCGCGGCGGCCCGGCGTCGCGGCGGCCCGGCGTCGCGGCGGCCCGGCGTCGCGGCGGGTCAGCGCTGGGGCGGGTCAGCGCTGGGGCGAACTGCCGGGCGTCCCCGCGGGGTTCGGCGCGGGGCTCCGGGCGGGGTCCGGGACTGGGTCCGGCGCGGGGTCCGGGGCGGGGGCTTCGTCGTGTGCCGGGGTGCGGCGTGCGGTGCGGCGGTCGGCCAGGGCCGGGGCGAGGGCGGCGAGCATGGCGGCGCCGGTCAGGGCGAAGGCCCAGGGGTAGCCGGTGCCCGCGGCGAGCCAGCCGAAGGCGACGGCGCCCACGCCCATGCCCGCGTCGTAGGCGAAGTTCCACAGCGCGCTGACGGTGCCGTAGCCGGCGGTGGGCACGCGGGCGTACATCAGGTTGATCGTGGCGTTCTGGGCGATGCCGAAGCCGATCCCGAACACGGCGACCGCGACGACGACGGCCACCGGGCTCGCGGTCAGGGCCATCAGCAGGGTGCCGGCGGCCGACAGCAGCAGGCCGGGCAGCACCAGGGCGGCGGGGCCGTGCCGGTCTCCGTGCCGCCCGGCCAGCCAGCGGGCCAGGGTGGACGCCGCGGGCTGGACGAACAGCGCCACGGCGACGACGCCGGCGGCCGAGGCGGGGACGGCGAGCGGCAGGAACGTGACGACGATGCCGGCGGCGACGGCCGTGGCCGCGAAGGTCGCGGCCGGACGCAGCAGGTCCGCTGTGCGCAGCCCCTCGGCGATGCCGATCGGCCGCCCGGAGGCGCGCAGCCGGTCGGGCAGGCCGGGCACCGAGGGGATCGCGGCGAGGGCGGCCACGGCCGCGGCGGTGAACACCGCGCCGTAGCCCGCGTGCCCGGCCAGCCACACCCCCAGCGGCATGGCCAGGATCGCCGGGGCGCCGCTGACGATGCCGACCAGGGCCAGGCCTTCGCCGCGTCGTTCGGCGGGGATGAGCGCGGCGGTCAGCGAGCCGCCCGCCACCACGGTGAACGCGAACCCGAGCCCGCGCAGGAGGCACACCGCGACGACGCACCACAGGTCGCGGGAGAGCACGAGGGCGAGGGCGGGGGCGCCCAGCAGGCCCAGGCCGGCCGCCAGGACGGTGCGGTAGCCGTGCCGGTTGACCAGGGCGGGCGTGGCCAGTTCGCCCAGCACCGTCGCCAGCATCAGCGCGCCGGTGGCCAGGCCGGCCCGGCCGCCGCCCTCCCCGCCGGCGGCGGCGTAGCCGGGGACGGTCGACAGCAGCAGGTAGAAGCTGGTCGAGGCGCCCAGGATCGAGAGGAAGCGCAGCAGCAGCGGGCGGGTGAGCAGGGGCGGGCGCGGCGGGGGCGCGGGGAGGTCGGAGTCGAGCGTTTCGGTCACGGCAGGACGCTAAGGGCGCGACCGGACTGCCGGTAAGATCCGGTTCCGTGCCTGTGGAGTGGTCCAGTTCCCCGCCGGAGTTGCTGCTGGCCCTCGATCGCGGCGGCGGGCGGCCGCTGCGCACGCAGGTGGAGCACGGACTGCGCGAGGCGATCCGCACCGGTCGGCTGCGTGTCGGCGAACGGCTGCCGTCCTCGCGGGAGTTGGCCCGTACGCTCGAGGTCTCCCGGGGGCTGGTGCAGGAGTGCTACGCGCAGCTCCAGGCCGAGGGCTACCTGGTGACCCGTGCCGGGTCGGCGACCAGGGTGGCGTCCGGGGCCGGGGGCGCCCCGCCCGCACTCCCCCGCGCGGAGCGCCCCGCGTCCCGGCTGCTGGCCGATTTCCGCTGGGGCGTACCGGACTTGGGGTCCTTTCCGGTCCGGGACTGGCTGTGGGCCGTGCGTGAGGCGGCCCGTACCATGCCGGTGGCCGATCTGGACTATGGCGACGCGCGCGGCAGCGCCGTCCTGCGCGAGGTCCTGGCCGGGTACCTGCGCCGGGTGCGTGCCGCCGTGGCCGATCCGGAGCACATCGTGGTCTGCTCCGGCTACGCGCAGGGGCTGGGCCTGGTCCTCGGGGTGCTCGCCGACGCCGGGGTGCGCAGCGTGGCCTTCGAGGACCCCGGTTCCCCCGCCACCGTCGGCGCGGCCGCCGCCGCGGCCGGGCTGCGGGCGGTGGCGGTGCCCGTCGACGAGCACGGCATCGACGTCCGGGCGCTGGCCGCCACGGACGCGCGCGCCGTCGTGGTCACCCCCGCCCACCAGTGGCCCACCGGCGTGGCCCTGGCGCCGGAGCGCCGAGTGGCGTTGGTCGAGTGGGCCAGGCGGCGCGACGCGTTCGTCCTCGAGGACGACTACGACGCCGAGTTCCGCTACGACCGCGGGCCCGTCGGCGTGCTGCAGGGACTGGCACCGGAGCGGGTCGTCGCGATGGGCACCGTCAGCAAGTCCCTGGCGCCCGCCCTGCGGATCGGCTGGATGCTCTGCCCGCCCGCCCTGGCCGGAGCGCTCGCCGAGCACAAGCACCGCAGTGACCGCGGCACGCCCGCACTGGACCAGCTCGCCCTGGCCCGGCTGATCGAGTCCGGGCGCTTCGACCGCCACCTGCGCCGGATGCGCGCCACCTACGCGGGCCGCCGCGCCGTCCTGCTCGACGCGCTCGGCGCCCACGCCCCCGCGCTGACGGTCAGCGGCCTGGCGGCCGGCTTCCACGCCGTCGCCCACCTGCCCCCGGGGGTCGACGAGCACCGCGTCACCACCGCCGCCCGCGAACGGTCGGTCGGCCTCTACGGCATCAGCGGCTGCCGCGCCTCGCGCGCCACTGCGCCGGCCCAACTCGTCCTCGGCTTCGGCGACGTGGGCGAACGGGCCATCGCCGAGGGCATCGCGGCCGTCGGCCGGCTGCTCGCCGGGCGGGTGTGACGGGCCGGCGGGTCGGTGGCGTCCTGCCCGCCGCGGTCCCGCGGGGCCGGGGCGGCGGGCGACCGTGCTGGTGAGCGGGTTCGCGGGGCCGTCGGCACCGGGCGCGCTGTGGTGAAGTCGTCGGCGGGCGCGCGGCCGTGGGTGCCGCAGCCGGCGGGCCGGGCCGGCTTCACGGCGGGCAGCCGTCCGCCCCGGGAGGCGGCGGGGGTGTGAGGCCGGCGTGCGGCGGGCGGCCCGGGGGCCGGGTCCATCCGGGTCCGGCGTCCCCGTTCGCCGCGGCGCGGGGGCGGGTGGCCGTGAGGAGGGCGTGCAGGACGACCGCGGTCAGGGTGCCGGCGACGACTCCGCTGCCGAGCACCGGCCGGACCCAGTCGGGGAATCCGCCGTAGAGGCCGGGGGCCACCACGGGGAGCAGGCCGGCGGTCAGGGCCAGGCCGGTGACGACCAGGGTGTCCGGGGCCTCGCCCGCGCGGGCCCGGCCGAGCATCTCCACGCCCATGACCGTGATCACCGCGTAGACGACCAGCGCGGCTCCCGCGACGGCCGCCGGCGGCAGGCCGGCCACCAGTCGCGACAGGGGGGAGAACAGGCCGGCGGCGATCAGCAGGCAGCCGGCCCCGGCCGTCACGAAGCGGCTGCGGACCCCGGTGAGCCGGTTGATCCCGATGTTCTCGGAGCTGGTCACCATGCTCGGCGTGCCGAGGAGCCCGCCGAACAGGGAGACCAGCGCGTCGGCCCGGGCCACCCGCGGGACGTCCCGGCCGGGGTCGGGCACCTCGCTGTTGAGGACGGTCTGGCCGGTGGCCTCGGCCAGCGAGGTGAGGCTGAAGAGCAGCAGCGGCAGGGCGGCCACCAGGTCCGGCCGCGGGGCGCCGTACGGCAGCAGGTGCGGGAGGGAGACGCCCGCACCTGCTGCCGGGGTGAGCGTGCCCAGGCCGGTGGCGACCGTGAGGAGCGCGCCGCCGGCGAGGCCGATCAGCACCGCGCACTGGCGCCAGGCGCCCCGCAGCAGCAGGTGGGCGACGAGGGTCGCCGCGACGGTGAGGCCGGCCGCGGCCAGGGCGCCGGGTGCCGCGCTGCCGCCCGGGCCGGTCAGGAGCAGCGTGGTGACCCGCACCATGGACACCCCCACCAGCAGCACCGTCACGCCCATGACCAGCGGGGGGAAGAGGGCGACCACCCGCCCGTACAGGGGGGTGACCGCGAGCAGCAGCGCCGCGGCGAGGAGCACCGAGCCGGATGCGACGGCCGGGCCGTGGTCGCGGGCGATCTGGACGAAGAGCGCGGTGGCGGCGCCGCCGGGCAGCATCACGAACGGCAGCCGGGCGCCGAAGCCCCACCGGCCGAGCGACTGGAGGACGGAGCCCGCTCCGGAGAGCACCAGGGCCGCGCCCAGCAGGGACGAGGCCTGGGCCGGTGTCAGGCGCAGCGGTGCGGCGATCAGGAACACCGTGGAGACCGGTGTCGCCGCCATGGCGAGTACGTGCTGGAGGGCGAGCGGGAGCAGCCGTCGCAGGGGCGGGCGCTCGTCGGCGGTGGTCACGGGTGGGCCGCCTGCAGCCACGGGATCTCCTCGGGGGCGTAGCGGTAGGCGCGGAAGACGGCGTTGGGTTCGGCGGGGAACAGCGTGCGGACCTCGTTCTCCGTGTAGGCGCCGAAGTGGGGGATCACGTACTCCCAGCAGAGGTAGCCGTCCGGTGTGACCTCGAAGAGGCGGCCGGCGGGCGAGTCGGTCACCAGGGTGTTGCCGTTGGCCAGTCGCTGGGCCGAGCCCATGAACGGTGCGAAGAACGACTCGCGGGCGGGGTCGTGGTACTCCCACACCACCTCGCCCCGGGCGCGGTCGATCTCGACGACGCGGGAGTAGGGCACGTCGTGGCCGGGCCGGTAGACGCCGTTGTCGAAGACCAGGAGGCGGCCGTCGGCCAGTTCGGTGGGGTGGTGCTGCTGGGAGAGCGTGCCGGGCCGGCTGCGCCAGAGGATCTCGCCGGTGGCGCGGCTGATCACGACGACGGCCGAGACGCTGCGCAGGCTGGCGAGCACGTTGCCGTCGGCGAGCGGGGTCACGCTGTTGACGAGCGGCCAGTGTTCGCGGGAGTAGTCGGGGTGGAGCGGGTAGTCGGCGCGGTCGAGGTGTTCCGCGGCGCGCCAGGTCCAGCGCGGCGATCCGTCGGCCGCCACCTCGGTGATGGTGTCGGCCCACACGGTCGTTCCGCCGGCCTCGGAGCCGGGGACTCCGCCGAGGACGGTCCTCGCCTCGGCGCCGCGCAGGGGTTCGACGCCGGTGTAGAGGACGCCGCCGTCGTCGAGGTGGTGGGCGTCGTGGTGCTGGCGCGGGTCGCGGTGCTCCCACAGCACCGTGCCGTCGGGTGCGGCGCGCAGCATCACCCCGCCGCGGTACTTGTGCCACATCGGGAAGAGCGACTCCTCGCCGGGCAGGACGCCGTTGTAGGCGAGTTCGCCGCCGGCCAGGAGCCGGGCATGGCGGCCGGGGCGGTAGGGGAGCCGCCATCGGTGCGCGGTCGTGCCGTGCAGGTCCACCAGGTACACGTCGCCGCCGCCGGTCAGCGGGGCGAACAGGGTGAGGCCGGGGAAGGCGGCGTCCGGGTCCAGGGCGATGAGGCCGGTGCCGCGGCGGCGGCGCTGGTTCTGGTCGACGCGGGGCATCGATCACTCCGATCAAAGTTTTTTTGATGGGGTCAAAGTGCTTCGACGATAGGAGTGCTGTGTGACGGCCTTGTTGCAGCCGTACGAAACGTGCCGAGCGGGCCGTAGGGTGACGGCGGGAAGGAGCGTGATCATGAGCGGTGCGCAGCCGGGGGCGCGGTCGGGCGGCGGCGGTGCGGACACGCGCGGCGGCGGCGGTGCGGGAGCGCGCGGCGGTGGCGGTGCGGGAGCGCGCGGCGGCGGTGCGCAGCCGCGGCTGGGCGGTGCGGTCCGCCGGCGCCGGCGCGCCCTGGAGCTGACGCTGGCGCAGGTGGCGGGGCGTACCGGTCTGTCCGTGCCCTTCCTCAGCCAGGTCGAGAACGACCGGGCGCGGCCGAGCATGCGCTCGCTCCAGCGGATCGCGGACGGGCTGGGGACGACCGCCGTGGAACTGCTGGCCGCCGCCGACCCGGTCGACCGGCCGGTCGACGTGGTCCTCGCCCGGGACGACGCGGGCCTGGCGCCGGACACCGGGGTGCGCCCGCTGGTGCGCGGACGCCGCCGGCTGCACGCGCTGGAGTTCACCGGGGACCAGCAGGCGGACCGCGAATTCGTCCACGCCGGTGACGAGTTGATGTACGTGGCGGACGGTGCGGCCGAGGTGGAGGCGGAGGGCCGCCGTTACCGGCTGCACCGGGGAGACACCCTCTACCTGACGGGCGGGGTCCGCCACCGCTGGCGCGGCACCCGCCCCGACACCCGGGTGCTGCTGGTGGCCGTCTCCGAGCACGACACGGGGACGCCGCGGGAGCGGGGCGACTGATCCGGGGGCCGCGGGCGGTCCGAAGGCCGCGGGCGGTCCGGGGGCAGCCGGTCATGGCGGGCGCGCGCGGACGGCGGCGGGACGGCCCGGCGGCGGGGCCGACGGACGGGCCGCCGGGGGCCGGGGTGGAGCGGTCGCGGGCCGGGGCTGGGGCGGGGGGCCGTACCTGCCGATCGGCACATGACGCGGAGCGCGCGGGCCGCGCAAATGTGCCGATCGGAACTGCCGGGCGGGGGTGGTGAAGCGGGAGGCTGGAGGACATCAGGGGCCGTCAGGAGGGTGGCCCGGAAGGAGATCTCGTGATGACCGCCGTGTCCGCCTGCACCACGTCTGCCGCTGCCCGTACCGACGCCGGCTCCGACGCCCCCGCGCCGGGGTGGGTGGTGCTCGCCGCCAAGGCCGCCGCGTGGAGCACCGTGCCGTCCGGCCTGTGGCGGCTGTGCTTCGCGACGGGGGCGACCATGGGTTTCTCCGGTGAGGCGCTGGCGTTCCTGCACCAGGCCGTGCCCGGGTGGGGGTCGGTCTACATGATCGCCCTCAGCGTGGTGGCCGAACTGCTGTCGTTCCTCACCATCGGTCTGGTCCGGCCCTGGGGCCGCGTCGTGCCGCGCTGGATACCCCTGCTGGGCGGGCGCCGGGTGCGACCGCTCGCGGCGATCGTGCCCGCCGCCCTCGGCTCACTGATACTCACCGCCGGCGGGGTCCTGGGCGTTCTCGGCTGGAACAGCCCCGACAACATGGGCAACCCCGATGCCCCGCACGGCTTCGCCGGCCTGGCGATGACGCTGTGCTACCTCCCACTGGTGGCCTGGGGCCCGCTGCTGGCCCTCGTCGTCGCGGACTACGCCCGCCGCACCCTGCGCCGCAGGTAGCCGAAGACGCCCTCGGCCGACTCCCCCGGGGCCGGCCGGCGTCACCAGGCGGTTGGCACCACCAGGCCGTTGGCTCGACGGAGGGCTCCCGGCCGTACGGCGGCGGCCCCCCGGCCGTACGGCGGCGGCCCCCCCGGCCGTACGGCGGCGGCCCCCCGGCCGTACGGCGGCGGCGCCGGGCCACAACCCGCCGGCCGCCGGCCGCTGGCCGCTGGCCGCTGGCTCAGCGCACGCGGCCGTTCCACTGCCAGCCGTCGGCCGGGCGGCGCGGGTGCCCGGGCAGGGCGGTGCGGCCGGTGCACCACAGGAGGGTCTCGGCGGGGCCGTGGCCGCGCGGTGCCTCCGGGAAGAGCCGGTCCACCGCCGGGCCGGCGAGGTGTTCGGGCGGCTGCCAGCCGAGCTCGAAGGCGCCGGCCAGATCCCAGGTGTGGACGAGGAGTTCGACCACCCCCATGGCCGCGAAGCCGGGACCGTCCGAGTGGCCCCAGGGGTGCCAGGCCCGGGCCGCCGGCGGGGTCGAGCGCACCGTGGTGGCGAGCAGGCCGGCGGCGATCCGCAGGCCCTCCAGGCAGTGCGGGATGGGAGCGGCGGGGTCGAGCGAGCCGACCAGGGTGATGTAGCGGTCGGTGGGGCGGACGGTCAGCAGTCCCGCGTAGCCCAGCAGGCCGAGCGCGAGGTGGTCCAGTGTGGCCCGGGCGCTCCAGTCGCTTCCGGCGGGCCGGCGGGACCAGTCGGCCGCGGCGGCCCGTTCGAGGACGCCGGTGGTCACCGCGGCGGCTTCGACGACGTGTGCCGCCCAGTCGGTACCGGAGGGGGCCGTACCGGCCCACGGGGCAACGGACATGGACGAGGAGGCGGACGGGGGCATGGTGGTGGGCACGGATACGGCAGCGGCGGCGACGCTCACTTCTGGACCACCTCGATCAGGCGCGCGTAACTGTCGGCGCCGTGACCGGCGGCGATGGCGCGCCGGGCCTGGTCGGCGAAGACCTCCGGCAGGGCGGTGTCGATGCCGCGCGCCCGGCTCGCGTGGAGCAGGTGCTCCATCGCGGCGAGGTGGACGTCCAGGCTGGCGTCGTCGCCCGGGTAGGTCCGGGCGTCGGCCTGCGCCGCGTAGCGGCCGATGAACCCGGCGACGGCGCCGGACAGCCAGCGGGTGGCCACCGGCGTGAACTCGGCCGCCCGGACACCGTCCGCACCGACCAGGGCGACACCGTGCAGCCAGCCGCTCAGCGCGGACCACATCAGGCCGAGCAGCGCCGTGTCGTACAGCCCGGCGATCCCGGCGTCCGCGCCGAGTTCGACCGGCTCCCCGAGGGCGGCGAGCGTCGCGCGGTGGCGGGCCAGGACGTGGGGCGCGCCGCCGTAGAGCACCGTCGCGTCCGCTCCCCCGATACCGGGCGGGGTGATCATGATGGCGCCGTCCAGGTAGTCCAGCCCGATGCCGTCCGCCCAGTCGGCCAGCTCGCGGGCCTGCTCGGGCGAGCCGGAGGTGAGGTTCACCAGGGTCCGTCCGGCCAGCGCCGCCTCCTGGCCGGCCAGCACGGCGCGCAGCGCGTCGTAGTCGAGGACGCAGGCGACGATCAGCCGGTTGGCCGTGACCGCCGCCCCGGGCGAGGCGGCCGAGACGGCGCCCCGGGCGATGAGCGGCTCGGCCTTGGCCGCCGTACGGTTCCAGACGGTGGTCGGGTGACCGGCGGCGAGGAAGGCGCCCGCCAGTGCGGTGCCCATCGCGCCGAGGCCGAGGACGGTGACGGATTCCCGCTCGTGCGGCGTGGAGTTCATGAGTTGCTCCCGTTCGTGCAGCCGGCCCGGGCGTTCCGGGCCTTGATCGACACCCCCACGTTCGCAGCGCCCGCGCGCCCCGGACAGTGGCAGGATTGCCCTTTGCCGCACGGTTCCTGCCAGGAAGGTGTCCGCCATGCCCGACTCCCCCGCCGAACCCGCGGCCGGTCGCACGGTCGGTCCTGCGGTCGGTCGCGGCGCCGGTCGCACGCTCGGGCGCGCCGCCGGACCCGGCACGGTGGCGGTCGCCGTCGTCGACCACGCCGAACTTCCGCTGTGGGACCTCTACGAACTGGGCATGGCCTGCGCGGTGTTCGGCATCCCGCAGCCCGAACTCGCCGACCGCTGGTACGAACTGCGGCTGTGCGCCGAGACGCCGGACGCCCCGGCCCCGCCCCGGGCTGCCGGCGGCTTCGGGTTCTCCCTGCGCGCCGAGTACGGGTGGGAGGCGCTCGCCGAGGCGGACACGGTGGTCGTCACGTCCGTCCCGGACGCCTGTGTGAGCGGCGAGCGCGAGGTGCCGCCCGCGCTGCTGGCCGAACTCCGGCGTGCCGCCCGGGCCGGAGCACGGATGGTCTCGTTGTGCACCGGCGCCTTCGCCCTCGCCGCCGCCGGGCTGCTGGACGGCCGCCGGGCCACCGCCCACTGGTCGCACACCGCCGACCTGGCCCGCCGGTACCCGGCCGTCACCGTGGACAACGGGGTGCTCTACGTCGACGACGGCGACGTGCTCACCAGCGCCGGCGTCGCCGCCGGCCTGGACCTCTGCCTCCACATCGTCCGGCGCGACCTCGGGGCGCACGTGGCCAACCGGTTGGCGCGCAAACTCGTCGTGCCCGCCCACCGACCCGGCGGGCAGGCCCAGTTCGTCGACCTCGCCGTGCCGGTGGCGGACGACGAGAGCCTCGCCCCGGTCCTCGCCTGGGCCACCGAGAACCTCGACCGCGCCCTCACCATCGGCGAGTTGGCGCGGCGGGCCAGGATGAGCCCGCGCACCTTCTTCCGCCGCCTGCAGGCCGCCACCGGCACGACGCCGCTCCAGTGGCTGCTCAACCAGCGCCTCGCCCGCGCCCAAACCCTCCTGGAGGCCACCGACCTGCCGGTGGAGCAGATCGGGGAGAGGAGCGGTCTGGGCAGCGCCGCCAACCTGCGCCGCCACTTCACCGCCCGCGTCGGCGTCACCCCCACCGACTACCGCCGCGCCTTCCGCTCACCGGCCGCCCCAGCCGCCCCAGCCGCGCCGGCCACCGCAGCCGTCCCGCCCCTTGCCGCCGTCCCGGCCGTGTCGGCCTGACCGGGCCGCGGCCCTGCACCCCGGCCCGCCGGGCGCGGCCTGGGCGGCGGGGCCGTCAGTGGTGCCAGGCCCGTCCTCCGGTGTTGCGGATGACCCGCTGCAGGACCTTCAGCGTGGTCAGGTACTCCTCGTCAAAGATGTCCGCGTGGCGCTCGGCCCACAGCTCGCCCTGGAGGGCGGCCGCCTTGTCGTAGAACGCCCGTCCCTCGGGGGTCAGGTCGAGCCGTCCCCCGGCGGACTCGGTGACCCAGCCGCGGGCGACGGTGGCGTCGATGTCGGCGTCGAGGGCCTCCTGGCCGGTGTCGAGGTAGTCGCGCAGGACGGCGGAGACGTCGTCGCGGGTCCTCGGCTCCTCGGCACGGGCGAGCTGGGCGAGCACCCACCACTGCGGCTGTGTGGTGCCGAGTTCGGCCAGCGCGCCGCGGGTGCGGGTGACGACGGCCTTGTAGGCCGCCCAACTCCAGTAGCCGATCGGCTGCTTGATCAGTTCGGTGTCGCTGTGCGAGTACTCCACGGCCGGTCCCGCCCCTTCTCGTCGATCACTTCGGCGCCACCGACCCTAGAAGCTGAAGTCGACTTCAGGTCAAGCGGGGAGAACCCGACCGCCCCTACCGTGGACCCATGATCGATCGCGCCTCGCTGCCGTCCGAGCTCTACCCGCTGTTCCCCGGCGCCACCGCCGGGCAGTACACCCTGTCCACTCCCCTGCCGCCGGGGCGCCTGATCGTCCCGGCCGAGGCCGAGGCGGAGACCGGGAGCGGCACCGGGAGCGACGCCCGGAGCGGCCCAGGGAGCGCCGCCGCCGGGGGCGAGGCCGGCGGCGGCGCCCCGGTGATGTGGCTGAGTGACGGGCCGGCACCCGCGGGGCTGTGGCAGGAGCTGCAGCGCGAGCACCCGCGGTCGGGCCTGTGGCCGCTGCTGCTGACGCGCCGGGTCACCGACCCGCGGTTCCGGCCCTGGGCCACCGGGGAGCTCCACCCGGCCCGGGCGTCCTCGCCCGCCTCCCACGACCCCTGCGCCCTGCTGCGCGGCTGGTGGAACTCCCCCGCCGTGGCCCGCCCGGACGACCCCGGGCAGGCGAAGGAGCGCGACATGATGCTGGAGCCGTTCGGCGTCGACTGGCCGGGCCCGGCCCCCTCCCCTGCTGCGGCGCCGGACGACGATCCAAACGCCGCCGCGGCCGAGGTGGCGCACTGGCTGCTGCACCACGACCCCGGGCTGCGGATCGGGCTGGTGCGCGCGGACAGCGGCGCCGAGGCGCTGGCCGTCTGCGGCTGGAGCGTCGCCGGCCGTCGCGACCCCGGTGAGCTCGCCGCCGTCGTGCTGAGCTGGGAGCGCAGGTTCGGCGCCCGGGTGGTCGAAGTGGGCCCCGACGGGCTGCGGTTGAGCACCACGGTGCGCCAGGACGACCCGGACGACCTGGACGGGGTGCTTCCGATCGCGGCCGAACACGTCGCGTTCTGCCCCGACAACGTCTTCAAGGGCACCGAGAGCCTGATCGACTACGCGCAGGAGCTCGTCCTGGAGAAGTGCTGGTCGTTCTGGTGGCACTGACCGCGCCCGCGCGAGGTACGAGCGAGGGGGCGCACCGTCGGTGCGCGGCCGTCCCAGCGACGGGCCGGCCGAACGGCGGCGGCCCCGACGAACGGCGGCGGCCCCGACGAACGGTGGCGGGCCCGACGAACGGTGGCGGCGCGCAGTGTCCGGGGGGTGACCGCGCGCCGCCGACCCGCCCGCGCCCACCGTCTACCCCGGTTGTCCCGGCCCATGCCGCGGGCTCAGGTCCGTTTGTTAGGTTGGCCGTTGTGACTCCGGAAGAGATGGTCCGCCTCGGCGTCGAGCGCGACAAGCAGGGTGACGGTGCGGAAGCGGAGCGGCTCTTCGCCGCGGCCGCCGAAGCGGGGAACGCCGACGCGATGAACCACTACGGCGTCCTGCTCGGCAAGCGGGACGACTGGGCCGGGGCCGAGGAGTGGTACCGCAGGGCCGCCGCCACCGGGAACGCGTTGGGCGCCTACAACGTCGCGTTCGCGCTGGTGCGGCGCGGAGAGGACGCCGAAGCCGAGGGCTGGTACCGGCGGGCGGTCGAGGGTGGTGACGAGGAGGCCGTGGTGGGCCTCGCGCTGGCCCTTCAGCGGCTGGGCCGGCCCGACGAGGCCGAGGGCCTCCACCACCGGGCGGCCCGGCGCGGGCACGTGGTCGCGATGAACCACTACGGCCGGGCGATGGAGCGCCAGGGCGATCCCGCCCGGGCGCAGGAGTGGTACCGCAAGGCCGCCGACGCGGGCAGCGTCGACGCCATGTTCAACCTCGGCTTCCTGCTGCGGGCCCAGGACGACCTGGCGCAGGCGCTGCGGTGGTTCCGCGCGGCCGCCGACACGGGTGACCGGCAGGCGCGGTTCGAGCTCGCCTGCACGCTGGAGACGCTGGAGCGGTTCGACGAGGCCGAGGCCCTGTTCGGCGAGCTCGCCGAGGACGGGTACGACCAGGCGCCGCAGCGGCTGGCGCGGCTGCGGGAGCGACGCGCGCCCCGGGCCGCCCCCGCCGCAGCGGTGCCGGAGCCGGCCCCGGCCACGGCACCGGCACCGGCACCGATCGGCACGGTGTACCTCCTCCACACCGGCGCCGCGCCCGCCCGGGAGGAGATCGAGCGGCTGATGAACCAGGTGGTGCGCGACGCCGGCGTCGAACTGGCGGCCACGGCCCGGCTCACCGTCACGGGCGGGGTCCACGAGCCCACCGAGGAGATCGGCCGGGCCGTCGTCGCCCGGTACGAGGGCGAGGGCGCGGTGCCGCCCGGATCGACCGAACGGGCGATCGTGCGGAGGTATCCGGTCGCGGGGGCGCACCGGCTGGTGATCCTCATACCCGGTGCCGCGCCCGGGGCCTGAGCGCGCGGCAGTGCCAGTGCCCTCCGGCCGCCACCGGTGTGACCTGGCGCCGTGCGCCGTGTGGGCGCGGGCGGGGCCGGGAAATCTCGTGCGATGAACTCAGACATCACCGTGCAGGTCGACGGGGTCCCGCGCCGGCTGACCGTCGACACGCGCACGACGCTGCTGGACGCCCTGCGGGAACGGCTCGGGGTGACGAGTCCCAAGAAGGGCTGCGATCACGGGCAGTGCGGCGCGTGCACGGTGCTGTCCGGCGGGCGGCGGGTGCTGAGCTGCCTCGTGCTCGCGGTCACCCAGGACGGCGCCGAGGTCGTCACCGCCGAGGGCCTCGCCGCCCGGGCGGCCACCGCCGACGGGCAGGACGACGCCGACGCACGGACCGCCACCGATGCACGGACCGCCGAGGAGCGGCACGCCGACGGCGCCCTGCATCCGGTGCAGCGGGCTTTCATCGACTGCGACGCGCTCCAGTGCGGCTACTGCACCCCGGGGCAGGTGGTCTCCGCGGTCGGGGCGCTGGAGGAGTTCGCGAGGGGCTGGCCGAGCGCCGTCACCGAGGGTCCGGGGGCGCCGCGGCTGGACCGCGCCGAGGTGGCCGAGCGGATGAGCGGCAACCTGTGCCGCTGCGGGGCCTACGTCAACATCGTGACCGCCGTGCAGCAGGCCGCCGGCACGGGGCCCACCGGCACGAGTACGGCCGGCACGGAGCCGGCCGGAACGGCGACCCCCGGCACGGAGCCGGCCGGAGCGGCGAGCGCGGGGGCGGCCCGGTGAAGCCGTTCGACTACCGCAGCCCCGCCGACGCCGCGGAGGCCGTGCGCAGCGTCGCCGGGAACCCGGGTGCGGTGTTCCTGGCCGGGGGCACGAACCTGGTGGACCACCTCAAGCTGGGGGTCGTCGAACCGGACCTGGTCGTCGGCGTCGCCGCCCTCCTGCCCGGTGAGGTGGAGGAGCTCGGCGGGGGCGCCCTGCGGATCGGCGCGGGTGTCAGCAACAGCGAGCTCGCCGCGCACCCGCGGGTGCGCGAGTGGTTCCCGGTGCTGTCGCAGGCGCTGTTGTCGGGTGCGTCGGGGCAGTTGCGCAACATGGCCACCGTCGGCGGCAATCCGCTGCAGCGCACCCGCTGCGTCTACTTCCAGGACGTCACGACGCCGTGCAACAAGCGGCGGCCGGGCTCGGGCTGTTCGGCGGTCGGGGGGTGGACGCGCCACCACGCGATCCTCGGCGCCTCCGAGCACTGCATCGCCGTGCACCCGTCCGACATGGCCGTGGCGATGGCCGCGCTCGAGGCGCAGGTGCGGGTGCTCGGGCCGGACGGCGAGCGCGTGGTGCCCTTCGTCGACCTGCACCGGCTGCCCGGCGATGCTCCCGAGCGCGACACGGTGCTCGGGCACGGCGAGCTGGTCACCGCGATCGACCTGCCGGCGCTGCCGCTCGCGCGCCGCTCGGCCTACCGCAAGGTGCGCGACCGCGCCTCCTACGCGTTCGCCCTGGTCAGCGTGGCCGCGGCGGTGGAGGTCGAGGACGGTGTGATCACGGACGCGCGGGTCGCGTTCGGTGGTGTCGCGCACGCGCCCTGGCGCGCGTACCGGGCCGAGGAGGCGCTGCGGGGCGCCCCGGCGTCGGAGGCGAGCTACCGGGCCGCCGCGGACGCCGAACTCGCCGACGCCCGGCCGGCCGAGGGGCTGGACGGCGGCAACGCGTTCAAGATCCCGCTGCTGCGCCGCACCCTTGCCGCCGTCCTGCGCGGCCTGTCCGGAGAGGACGCCCGATGACGTTGCCGCGCGAACCGGAGGCCGTCGGCCTCGACCTGCCCCGCCGGGACGGGCCGGTCAAGGTGCTGGGCACCGCCACCTACGCGTACGAGACCGCGTTGGCCGGCGCCGCCTACCTGCACCCCGTCCAGGCCACCGTCGCCCGCGGCCGCGTCACAGAGCTGGACACCGGCGCCGCAGAGGCGCTGGAGGGCGTGGTGGCGGTGCTCACCCACGCCACCGCGGAGCGCCTGGCCTCCACCGGGAACCGGGAGTTGGCGGTCCTGCAGGACGACCGGGTGGCCTTCCGGGGCCAGGTCGTCGCCGTGGTCGTGGCCGACGCTCCCGAGGTGGCGCGGCACGCGGCCGCCCTGGTGCGGGTCGGCTACGCGCAGGAGGAGCACGACGTCGAGCTGCGGGCCGACCGCGAGGACCTGTACGCGCCCGAGAAGGTGAACCCGGACTTCCCCACCGACACCGCCGAGGGCGACGTCGACGCCGCGATGGCGGCCGCGGCGGTGAGCGTCGAGGAGACGTACCGCACCGCGATGTACCACAACAACCCGATGGAGCCGCACGCCACGGTGGCGCTGTGGGAGCCGGCCGGTGACGGCTTCCTGACCCTGTGGGACTCCACCCAGGGCGTCCATTCGACGCGCTCCGCGCTGGCGGCGGTGTTCGGGCTCGAGGAGGCGCGGGTGCGGGTCGTGTGCCCGTACGTCGGTGGCGGGTTCGGGTCCAAGGGGCAGCCGCACGTCAACGTGGTGCTCGCCGCGCTGGCCGCCCGCGCGGTGCCCGGCCGGCCGGTGCGGCTGGCCCTGACCCGGCAGCAGATGTTCTGCCTGGCCGGCTACCGCACGCCGACCGTCCAGCGCTGCCGCCTGGGTGCCGACCGGGACGGCACGCTCACCGCCGTCGCCATCGACGTCGTCGAACTGACGTCGCGCATCCAGGAGTTCGCGGAGCAGACCGGGGTGCCGACCCGGATGATGTACGCCTCGCCGAACCGGCGGACCACGCACCGCCTCGCCGCCCTGGACGTGCCGGTGCCGTCCTGGATGCGCGCCCCCGGGGAGTGCCCCGGCATGTTCGGCCCCGAGGTGGCGATGGACGAGCTGGCCGAGCGCCTGGGCCTGGACCCGGTCGAGCTGCGGATCCGCAACGAGCCGGACGTCGAGCCCGGCTCGGGCAAACCCTTCTCCAGCCGCAACCTGGTGGGCTGCCTGCGCGAGGGCGCGGCGCGGTTCGGCTGGGCGCAGCGCGACCCGCGGCCGGGGGTGCGCCGGCGCGGCGACTGGCTGGTGGGAACGGGCGTCGCGGCCTCCACCTACCCGGTCAGCCGCATGTCGAAGTCGACGGCGACGATCCGGCGGGAGGGGGAGCGCTACGTCGCCGAGATCGGCGCCGCCGATCTGGGCACCGGCACCTGGACCACGCTGGCGCAGATCACCGCGGACGCGCTCGGCGTGCCGGTGGCGCGGGTGGCGGTGCGCATCGGCGACACCGACTACCCGGTGGCGTCGGTGGCCGGGGGCTCCTCGGGCATGACGACGTGGGGCTCGGCCGTGGTCGAGGCGGCGCGCGCCTTCCGCGCCCGCTACGGCGACGAGCCGCCGGAGGGGGCCGAGGCGTCCGGCGACGTCGGGCCGGCCGACGAGCGCTTCGCGATGCACGCCTTCGGGGCGCAGTTCGCCGAGGCGCACGTCCACGCGGACACCGGCGAGGTGCGGGTGCGGCGCCTGCTGGGCGTGTTCGCCGCGGGCCGGATCATCAACCCGCGCACGGCGCGCTCGCAGTTCGTCGGCGGGATGACGATGGGGCTGTCCATGGCGCTGCACGAGAGCAGCGTCCTCGACCCCCGCACCGGCCACGTCGTCAACCACGACCTCGCCGACTACCACATCACGGCCAACGCGGACGTCGAGGGGATCGAGGCGCACTGGCTGCCCGAGCACGACCCGCACGTCAACGCCATGGGGTCCAAGGGCATCGGGGAGATCGGCATCGTCGGCACGGCCGCCGCGGTGTCGAACGCGGTGTGGCACGCCTGCGGTGTGCGGGTGCGGGACCTGCCGATCACGCTGGACAAGGTCCTGCCCGCGCTGGAGCGGCCGTCCGCGGGCGGGTGAGGGAGCGGCACCGGCCGGCGGGAGGGCGGTCGTCCACGGCTGCAGCGGAGGTCCGCACCCCGGGCGCGGCGGGCCCGGCCGGCGGGCGGCGGCCGGGCCGTGCGGGTCGGGGTGGCGGCGGCGCGTGGAGTCCGGGGGGTAACCCACGCGCCGCCGAGCCACCCGCAACGGCCGTCTACCCCCGCTTCGCCGGTCCATGCCTGCGGCGGACCACCCGTCACAGGAGCGGCCCCCGGGGTAGCGTCAGCCGGGGTACCGCCAGGTGCGCTCGCACGCCGACGGGCCCGGGCCCGTCGGTTCGACGGGCCCGCGAGGAACCAGGGAGGCGCGACAGATGGTGGACCGACCCCGTCGGGTCCTGCTCACCGGGGCCGCCGGCCGCATCGGCAGTTGCCTGCGGGAGCTTCTGCCGGCCTACGGCTACCGGCTGCGCTGCTTCGACCGCCTGCCGGTGCCCGGCGAACCGGACGCGATCACCGCCGACCTGCGGGACGCCGAGGCGCTGGCGGCGGCGGTGGACGGCGTCGACGCGGTGGTGCACCTGGCCGGGATCCCGGGCGAGGCGCCGTTCGCCGACATCCTGGCCGCCAACATCGACGGCACCTACCGGCTCTACGACGCCGCTCGGGCGGCGGGCGTGCGGCGGATCGTCTACGCCAGCAGCAACCACGCGGTGGGTTTCACCGAACGGCCCGCCGACGGCGGCACCGTGCCGGTCGACACCCCGCAGCGGCCCGACACCTACTACGGGCTCTCCAAGTGCTTCGGGGAGAACCTCGCCTCGCTGTACGCCGACCGGCACGGGATGGAGACGGTCTCGCTGCGGATCGGCTCCTTCGCCGACGAGCCCCGCAGCGTCCGGATGCTCGCCACCTGGCTCAGCCCGGGCGACTGCGCCCGCCTGGTGCACGCCGCGCTCAGCGGGCCGGTGAGCGGGCACACCGTCGTCTACGGCATCTCCGCCAACACCCGGGCCTGGTGGGACCTCGCCTCGGCCCGCGCGCTGGGCTACCGGCCGGTGGACGACGCGGAGGCCTTCGCCGCCAAGGTGATCGCCGAGCACGGTGAACCGGCCGCCGACGACCCGGAGTTGCGCTACCTCGGCGGCAGCTTCACCCAGGCCGTCCCCTGACCGGCGCCGCACTCCACCGGTCACCGCCGGCCGCCGACCGCGGGCGGGGCCCTCACCTACGGCCCGGGCAGACCGGCTCGGTCGGACCGGCCGGACACACTGACGGGCCGTCCGACGGCTGCAACCGTCGGACGGCCCGCGGAGCGCACCCGCCGACACCCGGGCGGGCGCTGCTCCCTGCGGTGTCGTCTCAGCGCCGTCGCCCGACGTAGACGGGCGTCACGAAGGCGATCAGGACCGCTGCCACACCGACCTGCAGCGCGTGCCGTATCCAGTCGATGCCGTCGGTGTGCCGCACGCCCAGGAAGGAGGCCGCGGCGTTGCCGAGGAGGGCCCCCACCAGGCCGATGAGCACGGTCAGCCACAACGGCACGGGCTGGCGTCCCGGCAGTACGAGCTTCGCCAGCAGGCCCACCACCAGGCCCGCGATCACGGCCCACAAGAACGTCACAGTCGTGTCCCCTCTCTGCTTCCTTGCCCGATCAGACGTCCCACCGTCTGCCCCCGTCCCCGGGTCTCATGCTCACCGCACCGGCCGTCCCTCGGAACAGGCCGGCCCGCGGCCCCGGCGCGGCCGGGGGGCGGGACCGGGAGGCGCCCCGGCGACCGCCCGGGGCGACCGGACGGGCGGCCGGGGCCGCGGGCCGGTGAGCGGCGCGCGCTACGGGGCCATCGGGTCCTGCGGCAGCGCGCCCGGATCGCCGGCCGGTGCCGGGCTGCCGCCGGCGGGGGTGCCTGCGCCGGGGACGGTGGCGGTGCCCTCACCGGTGCCGGTGCCGGTGAGGGCGTCCCCGGCGGCGCGCACCGGGGTACCCGCGCCGGCCCCGCCGCCGCTGCCGTTGCCGTTGCCGGACAGGCGCGCGGCGAGCAGCCGCTTGCCCATCTCGGCGCCCTTGCGGCTGTCGGCCTGCGCCTTGCGGAACAGTTCCGCCACCTCCTGGTCGCCGTCCCGCTCGGCGTCCTGGACGTAGGTCTCCAGGCGCAGCGCGTTGTTCAGGCACGCCTCGACGTACCAGAGCAGGTTGTAGTCCTTGTCCTTGGTGCCGGTGACGTGACCGGTCTCCTCGTTCATGGTCGCGGTCTCTCCTTCCGCGCCCCGGTGCGCGCCGGTCCCGTCGGCCGGGCGGCAGGGCGCGTCGGCGCGTGTACCCGGGTGGGCAGGGCCAATCCCGCGCCGCCGCGCCGGCCGGCCGGGGTCGGGCGGGGGTACGGCCGGTCGGCGCAGTGCACGCCGGTGAGCCGTGGGCCGGGCCGGAGTGGGTGCCTATCGTGGGCTGGTGACCGATCATCGGGAAGCCGGGACCGCTGTCGCCCGGACGGGCTATCTCCTGGCCGCGTTCGCCTTCGCCGTCTGCATGGCCGGGACCACCCTGCCCACGCCGCTGTACGGGTTGTACCGGGAGCGGATCGGCTTCTCCGAGCTGACGGTGACGGTCGTGTTCGCCGTCTACGCCTTCGGTGTCATCGCGGTGCTGCTGCTGGTCGGCGACGTCTCCGACACGGTGGGGCGCCGTCCCGTCCTGCTGGGCGGGCTGGTCTGCGCGGCCGGCAGCGCGGTGGTCTTCCTGGGCGCGGACAGCGTGCCGCTGCTGTGCCTGGGCCGGTTGCTGTCCGGTCTGTCGGCGGGCCTGTTCACCGGCACCGCGACCGCGTACGTGCTGGAACTGGCCCCGTCGCGGCGCCGGGGGCGGGCGGGGTTCGTGGCGACCGCCGCGAACATGGGCGGGCTCGGCTGCGGGCCGCTGCTGTCGGGGCTGCTGTCCGAGTACGCGCCGCATCCGCTGGTGCTGCCGTTCGTGGTGCACCTGGGGCTGCTCGCGGTGTCCTTCGCCCTGCTCCTGGTGCTGCCGGAGACCGTGGAGGAAGCCCGCCCGCTGCGCACCGCCCGGCCGCACCTGCCCGAGCTGCCGCCGCAGGTGCGCGGGGTGTTCGTGCCGGCCGGGGTCGCCGCGTTCGCCGGGTTCTCCCTGCTGGGGCTGTTCACCTCGGTGGGGCCGGCCTTCCTGGCGGAGGGTCTGGGCGTCCACGACCGTGCGGTGGTCGGCCTGGTCGTCTTCGCGGCCTTCCTCGCCTCCACCCTGGGCCAGCTCCTCGTGCCGCGGCTGGGGACGGCGCGGGCGGTGCCGCTGGGCTGTTGCGTGCTGATCGCCGGGTTGGCGCTGCTGGCGGGTTCGCTCGCGTGGGCCGTGCTGGCGCTGCTGGTGCTCGCCGCGCTGGTCGGCGGCGCCGGCCAGGGCATGGGGCTGCGCGGGGCGGTGGGCGAGGTCGCCGGGGCCAGTCCCGCCGAGCACCGGGGCGGGGCCCTGTCGGCGCTCTTCGTGGTCGCCTACTTCGGCATCTCGATCCCCGTCATCGGGGTGGGCCTGCTGACCGGGCCGCTCGGCCTGGCCCACGCCGGCCTGGTCTTCACCGCCTGCATGGCCCTGCTCGCCGCCGCCTCCGGCGTCTACCTGCTGCGCCGGGCGGTCGTCGGCGAGGCGGCCGGCGGGCCGTGACCCCCGGGCCGGCCCGGGTGCGGCGGGTGGGCGGGGTGCGACGCGCGGCCCGGGTGCGACGCGCGGCCCGGGTGCGACGCGCGGCCCGGGTGCGACGCGAGGGCGGGGTGCGACGCGAGGGCGGGGTGCGACGCGCGGCCCGGGTGCGACGCTCGGGCCGGGTCAGGGCGCCGGGTGGCGCAGGGCCTCGATGAAGCCGGCGGTGGAGGGGCCCGGCAGGGGGCGGCCGTAGGTGTCCGCGACGCGCTGCAGGGAGGTGAGGGTGGTGGTCCAGCCGTGCCGTTCGAGCCAGGTGTGGGTGTCGGGGCCCAGGCCGCCGCGCCACAGGCCGGTGATGTGGGCGAGGGCCGGGTCGGGCGGGGTGGCGGTGATGTCCCGGCCGCGTTCGAGCAGCAGGCGGCTGCCGGGGGCGGCCAGCGCGGTGACGGCGGTGAGCAGGCCGGCCGCCTGCTCGGCGGTGAGGTAGGGCAGCAGCCCTTCGGCGAGCCAGGCGCAGGGGCGCGCGGGGTCGAAACCGGCGGCGACCAGCCGGGCGGGCCAGTGCGGGTCCAGCAGGTCGGCGGGCAGGGAGGTGCGCTCGCTGCGGGGCACGGCGCCGAGCTCGTCGAGGACCTGGTCCTTGAAGGCCAGGACGGGCTCCAGGTCGAGTTCGAACACCCGGGTGCCGGCGGGCCAGTCCAGCCGGTGGGCGCGGGTGTCCAGGCCGGCCGCGAGCAGCACGACCTGGTCCGCGCCGGCGGCCAGGAGGCGGTCGTCGTAGAAGCGGGTGCGCAGGATGCTGTTCGCGACCAGGGCCTTGGCCAGGGCGCTGCCCGACCCGGGGGCCGGCGGGGTGCCCGCGGCCTCGAGGAACGCGGCGGCGTACGGGTCGGTGAACAGCGGGTCGGGGCGGGAGCTCTCGCGGGCCCGCACCCGGGCGACGGACAGGGCGGTGCGGGAGACCGGGCTGAGCGGCTGAGGGGTCGTCATGCCCGCAATGTACATCGCCAGCGATACATCGGTGAAGATGTATTCTGCCGGGCATGGACGGCGTGCGACTCCTCAGACTCGGCAGGCGGCTGACCGACCTCGGCCGCGAGTTGGTCGGCGATCCGGCCTCCGCGCTCCCCGCCGGGGAGGTCGCCGTGATCTCCGACGTGTTCCGCCACCCCGCGACCACCGTCCAGGAGATCCGGGCCCGGACCGGCTTCGCCCAGAGCCACGTCTCCACGTGCGTGGCCCGGCTGCGCGAGCGGGGCCTGCTCGACGCCGCCGCCGACCCGGCCGACGGGCGGCGCACCCTGCTCACCGCCTCCGAGCGGGCCCGCGAGGCCGTCCTCGCCCGCGCCGCCCGGCCCGCCGAGCCGGTCATCGCGAAGGCCGTCGCGGACCCCGACCGGGCGCGCCGCGTCACCGAACTGCTCGACGAGCTCGCCGGCCTGCTGCTGCCCTGACCGGCCCCGCCCCGGGCCGCCACGCGGGCCCCCCGCAGGCCATGCGGGCCCCTCGGTGTCCGAGGGCCGGTCCGGGGACCGGGGCCGCCGGCCGTGTACGAAGGCCGCCCCGGGGTAGCGGAGCGGCATGCTGACACTCGGAGTCGAGGAAGAGTACTTGCTGGTCGACCCCCGCGACGGCACGCCGCTGCCCCGGGCCGCCGAGGTCCTGGCCACCGCCTCGCTGGCGCCGGCGCTGCGCCCCGCCGAGGCGCAGCACGAGCTGCTGCAGGTCCAGGTGGAGAGCGCGACCCCGGTCTGCGAGGACCTGGCGGAGGTGGGCCGGCACCTGACCCGGGTGCGCGCCGGGCTGAGCGCGGCCGCGGCCCAGCACGGCTGCCGGGTGGTGCCGGTCGGTTCGGCCCCGTTCGGGCCGCCCGGGCCGGTGCCGGTCACCGACCACGAGCGCTACCGGCGGGCCCGCCGGCAGGCGCCGGCGCTGGTCGACGACCTGATGCTCAACGGCATGCACGTCCACGTCGGCGTCCACGACGAGGAGGAGCGCGTGGGCGCCCTGGTGCGGTTGCGGCCCTGGCTGCCGGTGCTGATCGCGCTGAGCGCCAATTCGCCGTACTGGCGCGGGGGTGACACCCGTTTCGCCAGCTGGCGCACGGTGCACTTCGACCAGTGGGCGGTCAGCGGGCCGCCGCCCGCCTTCCGCGACGCCGCGGACTACCGGCGGCGGGTGGCGGCGCTGCGGGCCGCCGGGGCGATCGCCGACGCGGGGCAGCTGTACTGGCACGCCCGGCTGTCCGAGCGCTATCCGACCGTGGAGGTGCGGGCGGCGGACGTCCAGCTGACGGTCGCCGACGCGGAGCTGTTCGCCGGCCTGGTCCGGGCCCTGGTGACCACCGCCGTCCTGGAGGAACGGCAGGGGCTCCCGCGCCCGGACACCCCCGAGGAGCTGCTGCGGGCCGCGACCTGGCACGCCGCCCGCACCGGGGTGCACGGGCAGCTGGTCTCCCCCGCCGACGGCACCGCCCGCCCGGCCGCGGCCGTGGTCGAGGAGCTGCGCGCCTACGCCGCGCCCGGCCTGGAGGCGGCCGGGGACACCGGGCGGGTGGCCGGGCTGTGGTGGGGGTTCGAGCGCGAGGGCAACGGCGCGGACCGCCAGCGCCGCTGGTTCCGCGAGCAGGGCTGGACGGGTCTGGCGGAGCACCTGGCGGGCTCCACCGTGACCCGCACGCCCTGAGTGCTGGGGCCCGTCTTCAAACCCCGTCGTCCGCCCGAAGGGCGGGCGGGGCGGCGTTGGGGTGCGTGCATCGCAAGGCGGAGGATGGGGGCACCTCCCGGCCGAAGGCTGGGGTGGGGGCACCTCCCGGCCGGAGGCTGGGGTGGGGGCACCTCCCGGCCGGAGGCTGGGGTGGGGGCACCTCCCGGCCGGAGGCTGGGGGAGAGTCCATGCGGTGGGGGCACCTCCCGGCCGGAGGCTGGGGGCCATCGGCGACCGACGACAACGCGGCGAGGCGCGTGCCCTGGGGGCACCTCCCGGCCGGAGGCCGGGGGAGCGTCGGCCCGCAGGCGGGGGTTTGAAGACGGGCCCTAGGCGTCCCCGCTCTCGTCGTCCTTGCCCTCGCCGTCCTGGTCCTCCAGTTCGTCGGGGTCGAGCCGGCGGGCCCGGCCGGGTTCGGCGGTGGTCGCGTCTCCCTGGCCTTCCGTGGTGTTCCCGGAGCCGGGGGCCCTGGGGTCGCGGGACGCGTCGTCGCCCTCGTGGTGCAGCGGCACGCCGCCCGCGCCGCCCTGGGGGATCTCGTTCACCGTCGGCTCCTTGCCTCGTGGCGGATTGCTCGGTCGCCTGGCGGGTGCCCCGCGGGGCGCGGGGTCAATCAGCCGGGCACGGGGCGGCCGGGCGCCGGGGCCGCAGGCGCTGCGGCGGGCGGGGCGGGAGCGGTCGGCGCCGGCCGCCCTCCCCTGGTGCGGGGAGGGCGGCCGGCGTCGGTTCACGACACCTTGACGGCGGTGTCGTCCAGGACGAAGGAGGTCTGCTTGGTGTAGTCCTCGGTGCCGGTGAACTTGAGGGTGACGCTCTGGCCGGCGTACCCGGACAGGTTGAAGCTGTGCTGCTGGTAGCCGGCGGCCGCGTTGACGTTGGAGTAGGTCGCCAGGGTGGTGCCGTTGGCGGTGACCGTCAGCGTGTCGAAGGCGGTGGTGGTGCTCGCGGCGGTGTCGATGTGCAGCCAGAAGCTGAAGGTGTAGGCGGTGCAGCCGGCCGGCAGGGTCACCGTCTGGGCGAGGGTGTCGGTGTTGGTGCTGCCGTAGCCGTCCAGCCAGGCGTCGTAGGTGCCGGAGTGCGGCGGCTCGCTGGAGCTGCTGTTGGCGGTGCTGCTGCCGCTGGTGTTGGTCTCCGTCCAGCCGGCCGTCGAGCCGGTCTCGAAGCCGGGGTTGGTGAGCAGCTGGGCCGGGGTGCAGCCGCCGCTGCCGGCGGGCTGGACGGTCCAGGTGAAGGTGACGGAGGAGGACGGGCCGGTGGAGTCGGTCGCGGTGGCCGTCACGGAGTAGGTGCCGGCGGTGGTGGGGGTGCCGCTGATCAGGCCGGTGGCGGTGTTGACGCTCAGGCCGGCGGGCAGGCCCGACGCGGCGTAGGTCAGGGTTCCGCCGGCGGTGTCGGTGGCGGAGAGCTGGAGGGTGGTGGCGGTCGCGGCGGTGGCCGTGCGGGCGCCGGGGTTGGTGAGGGTGACGCTGCCGGTGCCGGTGCCGGTGCTGCCGGCGGCGAGCCAGGCGGTGGCGTTGAGGGCGAGTGCGGCGTCGGTGCCGGCCGGGTCGTTCCAGCCGTCGTAGAGGGTGTTGCCCGGCTGGCCGGTGCCGTCGTCGATGGTGGAGCTGTCGCCCCAGATGGCGACCCGGCCCTTGCCGAAGGTGCTGGTGGCGAAGGCGGCGCCGGTGGTGCCGGAGTAGCCGGTGCGGTAGACGAGGCCCTTGGCGGCGGGGTTGTCGGCGGGCTTGAGGGTGAAGGTGGTGCCGTTGCGGATGATGCTGCCGGTGACGGTGCCGAAGGGGCCGTGCAGGACGGGGTCGGTGGCGTCGTTGACGGCGGTCGGGTTGTCGGTCTGGATGTTGAGCAGGTCGACGGAGAACCCGAACGGGTCGTTGCTGTTGACCGAGTTGGCGCTCATCAGGTCGTTGATGATGGCCGGGGAGTCCCAGCCGTCGTTGTTGCGGTCGCTGGCGGTGTGGTCGGAGATCAGGAAGAGCCCGCCGCCGTTCTGGACGAACTTCATGACCGCGGTCTTCTCGGCGTCGCTCAGCCGGATGTTGGGCTCGGGCAGGACGAACTCGTCGAAGTTGGCGAGGTCCAGCGCGGCGCCGGTGCCGTAGGTGATGGTGGAGCCGCTGGGCAGGGTCTTGAGGCTGTACTGGCCGGTCTTCTGCAGGGCCACGCCCCAGCTGGAGATGGCGCCCGTCCAGTCGGTCTCGGACTGCGGGTTGGCGTTCTGGGCGAGCGGGTCGGGCTGGCTGGTGCTGATGATCCAGTCCGCGTTGCCGGCGGTCTCCGCCTTGCTGGCGTCGAACAGGACGCGGTGCGGGGTGGTGGTGGCGGTGGACGCGGCGGTCGCCGCCGGGGCCGCCGCCACGGCCCGGTGGGGGACGGCGCTCGCGCCGGCGAGCACCGTCAGGGCGACCGCGCCCAGGGCGAGGGGGCGGATGGCGTCAGTTCGTCTGAGCATGGGTCAGGTCCTCCGTCACGTGGGGGTGCAGGGGAAGTGCTACGCGCGTAGGCGCGGTGGGCACCGTCCCATGGTGGGGTGAGCGGAGCTTGAACGGAACGCGACGAACAGACGCTTCGTGTCCGGGCGCCTCCCGGCGGGCGTTCCTGCACAGCCGAGACACCGTCAGTTCACCGGATCCCCCGATGCGCGGCTCGTTCGGGACCGGTTGGCGGGCCTCACGCCCGGGGGTGGTCCGTTCGGCCCGGCGACGCCGTCGGCGTGGTTCGGGCCCGGCGGTCCTCAGGGACGCCTCAGGCGCCGCCGCCGGGTGTGCGCGGATGGCCGCCGTCGGACGGCGGTCGGCGGGGGTCCCGGCCGCCCCGGGCCGCCGGGCCGCCCAGTTCCACCCGGCCGTCCTGGTCCACCGGGCTGCCCGGGTCCACCGGGCCGGGCGGGTCGGGTTCGTCGAGGAGCAGTTCCAGCAGCGGCAGGGCCTCCTCCAGCCGGCGGCACTGGTCGGGGGTGAGCCGGGCGCTGCGCCGGGCCAGCAGGGCGGAGCGTTCGCGGCGGATGCGGTCGAGGGTCTCCAGGCCGCGCGGGGTGGGGGCGAGCAGGGCGGAGCGTTTGTCGAGCGGGTCGGGGGTCTTGGCGATCAGGCCGTCGGCGAGCAGCGGGGCGAGGGTGCGGACCATGGAGGGGACGGCGACGCCCTCGCGCGCGGCGAGTTCCCCCAGGCGCAGCGGGCCGTGCTGTTCGGTGCGGGCCAGGGCGGAGAGTTGGGCGGCGGGCAGGTCCTGGTCGCCGCAGGCGCGGACCATCTGGCGGTGGAGGCGGCCGATCGCCAGGCGCAGGCGGACGACGGCTTCGGCGGGCAGGCCGCCGCCGGGGGCGGTCACGGTGCTTGCGCCCCGGCCGGGGCGGCGGCGGGTGTGCCCGGGTCCGGGGTGCGGTGGCGGACGAGGGAGGCGGCCGCGGCGACCAGGGACATCGCGATCGCGAGCCAGAACACCACGACCAGGCCGTCGTGGAAGGGGCCGGAGATCAGTTGCGGGAAGAACTGCCGGCCGGTGAGGGTGTGGGCGTTGGCCGGCGGGAGTTGGCCGAGGACGTGGGGGCCGAGGAGTTGGCGGACGGGGTTGTAGCCGAGGAAGGCGGCGAACAGGGTGCCCACCGGGGGCAGCGCGGCGATGGCGTGGGCGTCGGCGGCGGGCACGCCCTGGGCGGTCAGGCCGGTGGTGAGGGTGTGCGGCAGGGAGCCGGCCAGGCCGGCCACCATCAGGGAGAAGAACACGCCGATGGACAGCACCATGCCGGCGTTCTGGAAGGTGGCTCTCATGCCGGAGGCGGCGCCGCGGGCCGCGGCGGGCACGCTGGACATGATCAGTGAGGTGTTGGGGGCGGCGAACAGGCCGCCGCCGAGGCCGTTGAGGAAGACCAGGAGCGCGAACCAGGGGTAGCCGAAGTCGGTGGGCAGCAGGAGGAGTCCGGCGAAGGACAGGGCCATCACCACCAGCCCGCCGGCGGCGAACAGCCGGGCCCCGGCGCGGTCGGAGAGGTAGCCGGCGATGGGTCCGGCGGCGAGGAAGCCGATGGTCAGCGGGACGAGGTAGATGCCGGCCCACAGCGGGGTGTCGGCGTAGTCGTAGCCGTGCAGCGGCAGCCAGATGCCCTGCAGCCAGATGATCAGCATGAACTGCAGTCCGCCGCGGGCGATGGAGCCCAGCAGGGTGGCCGCGTTGCCGCCGGCGAAGACCGGGTCGCGGAAGAGGGAGAGCGGGAACATCGGTTCGGCGGTCCTGGCTTCGACCAGGCAGAAGAGGGCCAGCAACGCGGCGCCGCCGAGGAGTCCGGCCAGTACCCAGGGGTTGGTCCAGCCCATGGTGTGGCCGCCGTAGGGCTGGATGCCGTAGGTGATCGCGGCGAGCAGGGCGGTGAGGCCGACGCCGAAGGTGATGTTGCCCCACCAGTCGATCCGGGCGCTCCTGCGCACGCCGGTCTCGCGCAGCGAGCGGTAGGCCCAGACGGTGCCGAGGACGCCGATGGGCACGTTGACCCAGAAGATCGAGCGCCAGTTCCACTCGGCCAGCAGTCCGCCGAGGACGAGGCCGACGAAGGAGCCGGCGATGCCCGCGACGATGTTGACGCCGAGGGCCGTGCCGCGCTGGCGCAGGGGGAACGCGTCGGTGATGATCGCCGCCGAGTTGGCCATCAGCATCGAGCCGCCGACCGCCTGCACCACCCGCCAGCCGATCAGCCACAGGGCGCCCGGTCCGCCGTGCAGCGGGTCCAGGGACAGCGCCACCGAGGTGAGGGTGAAGATCAGGAAGCCGGCGTTGTAGATCCGCACCCGGCCGTGGATGTCGCCCAGTCTGCCGAGGGTGACGACCAGGACGGCGGTGACGAGCATGTAGCCCATCAGCATCCACAGCAGGTAGCCGACGTTGCCGGGCTGCAGCGGGTCCAGGCCGATGCCGTTGAAGATCGCGGGCAGCGAGATCAGGACGATCGAGGCGTTGACGGTGGCGATCAGGGTGCCGAGCGTGGTGTTGGACAGGGCCACCCACTTGTAGCGGGGGTCGTCGGCCGCCATGCCGGTACGGGTCGGGCGCCGGCGCCCGGTGCTGCCGGTTGCGGGGATCCGTGTCGCCACCGTGCCTCCTACCGGCCGGGCCGGCTCGCCGCCGGGGTCGGTGCGTGGATTTCGATAGCTTCCGCCACCTAACGATAGTGCGGCGGCCGCATCCCCGGTAGCCCTCGCGCCCCCGGGGTGCGGGGCCGGCCGGCGGTCCGGCGCTCCGGCGCTCCGGCGGTCCGGCGCTCCGGCGGTCCGGTTCAGGGGACGATGACGACCTTGCCCGCGACGGTGCGCGATTCGGCCAGGGCGAGCGCCGCCGCGGCCTCGCGCAGCGGGAACTCGGCGGCGACCTGGGCGGTGAGCGTGCCGTCGGCCAGCAGCGCGAGGACTTGGGTGAGGTCCTCGCGCAGCCGGGCGCGGAAGGCCTCGGGGCGGCGGCGCCCGGCCCAGAAGTTGTAGAAGTGGGCGGACCTGCCGTTGGGCAGGAGGTTCCACAGGGCGAGCCGTGCGAACAGCTTCAGCACGGGCAGCCGCGAGTTCCCGTCCTCGTCCTTGGTGGCGGCGGTGCCGTAGGAGACCAGTACTCCGCCGCGGCGCAGCAGGCGCCAGGAGTCCTGCAGTCCGGGGCCGCCGACGTGGTCGAAGACGGCGTCGACGCCGTGCGGGGCGAGGTCGCGGATGCGCCGGTACACGGCGGGGTCGCGGTAGTCGACGGGGGTGGCGCCCAGGCGGCGGACGGTGTCGTGGTGGCGGGTGGAGGCGGTGCCGATGACGGTCATCCCGGCGTGGCGGGCCAGTTGGACGAGGGTGGAGCCGACGCCGCCGTTGGCGCCGAGGACCACGATCGTGGCGCCGTGGGGCACGTGGGCGGTGCGGTGGAGCATCTGCCAGGCCGTCACGCCGTTGACGGCGACGGTCTCGGCGGCGGCGGCCGTCACGCCGTCGGGCACCGGGACCAGGTCGGCGGCGTCGAGGTGCAGGAGGCTGGCCCAGGCTCCGGTCTTGGTGACGGCGGCGAAGCGGCGTCCGGTCAGGGCGGGGTCGACGCCGGGGCCGGTGGCGACCACCGTGCCGACGACGTCGTAGCCGGGGACGAAGGGGAAGGGCGGCTGGTCGTAGTACTTGCCGCGGCGCATCTGCTGTTCGGCGAAGGACACGCCGGTGGCGTCCATCCTGAGCAGGACCCGGCCGGTGGCGGGCGGGGGGAGGTGGCGGGTGCGCACCTGCAGGCCGCCGGGGTCGACGGTGCCGGGCAGGAGGACCTCGGTGGCGGGGGTGGCGGCGGCGCTGCTCATGGCGTACTCCGTGGCGGGTCACTGGCTGATACGTCCGTAAGGTTACGCATGTAAGTTCGGGGCGTGCAAGAGCTTGGACCCGTAAGTTCTCACTTGTAAGCTCACGGCATGAGCAACGAACCGAGTGCGCCGCCCGCCCGCCCGCGCAACCGCCGCGGGGAGGGTGGGCGCCTGCGTGACGACATCGTGGCCGCGGCGGTCGAGCTGCTCGAGGAGGCGGGCACGGAGACGGCCGTCACCCTGCGCTCCGTCGCCCGCCGGGTGGGGATCGCCGCGCCGTCGATCTACCGTCACTTCCCGGACCAGCCGGCCGTCATGCTGGCCGTGGTGCAGCAGGCCTTCGACCAGTTGGAGGCGGCCCTGCGCGCCGCGCTGGAGGGGGCCGGGGAGGACCCCCGGCGGCGGCTGTTCGCCGTGTGCCACGCCTACCTGCGCTTCTGCGAGGACCACCCGCAGCGCTACCGGACGATGTTCGGCGGCGTGTGGGTGCCCGCGCTGCGCGACACCGCCGTGACGGCGCAGGACGTGGAAGCCCTCGGCCACGGGACCCTGCACCTGCTCGTCGGGCTCGTGGAGGCCTGTGTCGCCGCGGGCCGGTCCACCAGCACCGACCCCTTCGCGGACACCGTCGCCCTGTGGCTGGGCCTGCACGGGCTGGCCCACCAGAAGGCGGTGACGGTCTCCTTCCCGTGGCCCGCGGACATCGCCGACCGCCTCATCACCACCCTGGCGCGCCTCGACGCCGGGTGACGCCGCCTCCGCCGCCCCCGTCCCGGTTGGTGGCGGGGGCGGCGGGGCAGCGCCCGCCGCGGCGGGGGCGGCTCAGGCGTCGGCGGCGACCAGGCCGTCCAGTTGGTCGCGGTCGATGTTGAGCGTCACCCCTCCGTACGTCTCGTCGGCGCTGCCGCGGTACTGGTGGATGCGGTGGGCGGCCCACAGGTCGTCGGGCAGCCCGGCCTGTCCGTCGGTCGTGGGGCGCCCGTCCCAGCGGGCGTACCAGATCGCGTCGGGCATCGGGGCGCGGCCGGCCCGGGCGGCGGCGACGATGTCGGCGATGCCGGAGCTCATGCTGGAGTAGAAACCCGAGCGGTACCCGGCCGCCCACAGCGCCCTGGTCCAGCCGACGGTGAAGTCGACCACCGCGGCGCTGCACACCGCGTCGCCCGTCGGATAGGACTCGATGTCGAGGTAGACCGGGCTGCCCGGGCCCAGCCCCAACTCCTGCAGCGCCTGCGCGGCCTCGCCGGCCTCCTGGCCGCCCTGCTCCTCGGCCCGGGCCGGGTCGATCCGCAGCGGCTTGTCGTCGCGCTGGGCGCAGGGCGCCTGGAGCCCGACGTGCGTGGGCACCAGCTTCCAGCCCATCGCCCGGACCGTGGAGACCCACTGCGGCGTCAGCCGGGGCTGCTGGCAGCCGCGCTGGCTGCCGCTGGTGTAGATGTTGACCGCGCCGTAGGGCGAGGCGCTGCGCCAGACGTACAGGGCCTCGGCCGGCGGGGCCGAGCAGGCGTCGAAGCCGGCGCCGGTGTAGCGGTACTCCGGGGGTTGCGTCGCGCCGTCCAGCGGCAGGGCCGGCGGGGCGGGTCGGACGGGCGCGGGGAGGGTGCGGGGGGCGGCCGCCCGGGCGGCGGCCGGCTGCCACCCGGCGGACGCGTGGCCGGGGACGGCGGCGGGGAGCAGGGCGAGCGGGACCGCCAGGAGTGCGGTCGGAAGGGGAAGGCGCATCCCCCCGTCCTAGCCGCCCGCCGCCGGGGCCCGGGCGCCATCGCGCCGACGCGCCGGGCCCGTTCACCCGGAATCACGACACGGTGCGCCGCCGCCCTCGACCGCGGCCGTGCGGCCGGTTCCGCCGAATCCCCGAGGCATGCCCCGGCCGGCCCGGCGCGCACCGCCGCGCGGGCGGCGCCCACTCCCCCGGGTCCCGCCCGTCCTCCGAATGCCCGGCCCCGGTGGCACTCGGCTGGCCGATGAGCAGGCTGGAGGAGTGCTGGAGGAGTTCAGCTGTCCCGGGCTCGACACAGCGGTGGGACCGACGCTCTCCCAGTTGTCCGCTCTCAGGAGGCCCGATGGCTCGCCCGTTCTCCCCCGGTCGCACCGCCGTGACGGCACCGGATCCCGCTCCCGGCCCCGCCGACGGTGCGTCACCCTCGCCCGCTCCGGCCGTCGCCGCGGCGCCCGAGGCGGCGCCCGGCGTGTCGCCCGGCGACGCCTTCGCCGTGACGATGCTGGAAGCGGCGGCGGCCCGCCCGGTCGAGGAGGTGGCCGACCTCCTGCACCACCTCGGCTCCGAACGGACCTCGCGTCTTGCGCCCGCCCTCCAGCGCGCGGTGGCCACCCGCCCGGTCGAGGACCTGGCGCGCCTGCTCGCGCTCCTGCGCCCGGACGCCCCCGCCAGTGCCGCGGAGATCCTGCGCGCGGCCGTCCTCACCCGCTCCGCCGACGACGTCGCCCGCCTCACCGCCCTGTTGGGCACCGATCCCGACAGCGGCATCCGGGACGCCCTGTGCGAGGCCGCGGCCCTGCGCCCGGTGGCCGACGTCGCCCACCTGACGCAGCTGCTGCACTCCATCCGCTCCGGAGCCAGCCCCGCCCACTCCCCCGCCCCCGCGGCGCCGCCCGGCCCGGGTGCCGAGGCCCCGGGCGGCGCCGGGGCCGACGCCGAGGACGAGGCGGCCGCGGCGGCCGGGGCGCGGGGCGGGCGCGGGCCCGTCGCCCGGCTGCGTCCGGCGCGCTCGCCGCTGCGGTGGTTCGCCGCCGCCGCGCTGGTGGCCAGCGGCGGCCTCCACCTGTCGATCGTCTCCCCCTACTGGGGCCAGAACCGGGCCGCGGACATCGGGTTCACCGCGCTCGCCGCCCTGTGCGTGGTCCTGGCCGTGGCCCTCGTGGTCCGCGACAGGCTGTGGCTGTGGATCGCCGCCGCCGTCACGGGCATGTCCACCGTGATCGGCTACGTGCTCTCCGACCGGCTCTTCGTCCTCGACCTCGGCAAGACGCTGACGCCCTGGCAGAGCCGGCTGGGGCTGGCCACCCTCGCCTGCGCCGCGACCCTGATCGCGCTGACGCTCCTGCTCGCCGCCGGCCGCAGACGCCGGCGCCCGGCCGGCCCCGTGCGCAGCGGCGCCGTCTGAGCCCCCGGCCGGCGGCCGTGTGCGGGCCCGGCGAACGTTCGCCGGGCCCGCACATGCCCGCGCCCGTTGCGGGCACGCGCAGGCACATGGGCACACAGCATGTGGAGACGGAGCGAAAGTACGACGGCGCCGCGCTTCCGCGGCTCGACCGCCTGCCGGGCGTTGCCGCCGTGCGGGACGCCGCGCCCCAGGACCTGGACGCGGTCTACTACGACACCGCCGACCTGCGCCTGCTGCGCCGGCACATCACCGTGCGCCGGCGCGGCGGCGGCGAGGACGCCGGCTGGCACCTCAAGCTGCCGCGCACCGGCGACGAGCGCGAGGAGGTCCGCCTGCCGGCGCCGCCCGGCGGCGGCGAGGTCCCGGCCGAGCTGGTGCGGCTGGTCGCGGCCTTCACCCGCGGCGCCGCGCTGGTGCCGGTGGCGCACCTGCGCACCCACCGTCGCCGGGTGCTGCTGCGCGACGGGCGCGAGGAGGTCCTCGCGCAGGTCACCGAGGACCGGGTCGCGGCCCAGGCCCTCGGCGTGGACGGCGGGAGCACCACCGAGGTCGGCGGGTGGACGGAGTTCGAGGTCGAGCTGGACCACGGCACGCCGGAGCTGCTGGACCGCGTCGAGGCGGTGTTCACCGACGCGGGACTGACCCGCTCGCCCTGGCCCTCCAAACTCGCCCGGGCCCTGGACGGGACGCGCGCGGCCGCGGCCGGCTCCGCCCCCCGGGTGGCCGCCCAGGCCCCCGGATCGGCGGGCGCCCTGGTCATGGACGGCTTCCGGGCCCAGCTGGAGGCGCTGCTGGCCCTGGACGCGGCCGTGCGCCTGGGCCGCGCGGACTCCGTGCACCAGATGCGGATCACCGCCCGCCGGCTGCGCAGCCTGCTCAAGGCCCACCGGCGGCTCTTCCGGCGCGGGAGCACCGAGGCGCCGGCCGCCGAACTGCGCCGGCTGGGGCGGCTGCTCGGCCGGGCCCGGGACCAGGAGGTGCTCGGCGAGACGCTGGTGGACCAGCTGGACGCGGTGCCCGCCCGGCTGCGCCGGGGCGCCCTGCGCGGCCGGCTCACCGAGCGCTACGCCCAGGGCTACCGCACCGCCTGGCGCCAGGTGGTCGCCGAACTCGACGGCGCCCGCTACTACGCCCTGCTGGAGCGGCTCGACGCCTTCGCCGCCGACCCCCCGCTGCGCCGGCGCCGGGCCGGGCGGGACGCGCGCCGCTACGCGCGCGAGGTCCTGCGGCGCGAGCAGCGCCGCACGCTCAAGCGCCTGGACCGGGCGCTGGGCCGGGAGCCGGGCCCGCGGCGCGACCTGGCCCTGCACGGCGCCCGCAAGGCCGCCAAGCGCGCCCGCTACACCGCCGACCACGCCCAGTCGCAGGTCCCGCGGCGTTCGGCGAAGCGGGCGGCGCGCTTCGCGGGCCGGATGAAGGACCTGCACAAGGTCCTCGGCGCCCACCAGGACAGCGTGGTGGCCCGGCAGGAGCTGATCGCCCTGGAAGGCCGGGAGGCCGGCGCCGAGCAGGACGCCTTCGCCTACGGGGTGCTCCACGAACGCCAGCGGCACGCCGCCGAGGCCGCGCAGCGGCGCCTGCCGGAGCTGCGCCGGCGGGCGGGGCGCCGCAAGCTCACCCGGCTGTGACCGCGCCGGGCGCGGCGGCCGCGCCCGGCGTCCGCACCCCCGGCCGCGGCGCCCCGGGCGTGGTGCCGCGGTTGGGGGCCGGTGGGGGGACGCCGTTCTGACGTATCATCTGTCGATCTTGGAAGGCCGGTGCGGCCGCCGGCGCCCCGTGCGGGCGGGGCGGGCGCCGGCGATCGTCACGAACGGGGGAGTTGCGCATGACCGTGCACACCGGTGCCGCCGCGAGGGGGCTGGGCCTGGGCCTGGCGTCGATCCTGCTGGGGGGCGCGCTGAGCGCCTGCGGCTCCAGCCCGGTCACCGGGGCGCTGGCCGGCACCGTCGCGCAGCAGTGGGTGGACTTCCCGACCGTCCTCGCCGACGAGAGCACGGTCAAGCAGACCCTCCCGGACCCGGCGACCATGCCCGGCTGGAAGTCCCACCGCAAGGAGGTGGACACCGCGGACGGCACCGAGGAGGACTGCCCCGGCTGCAAGCTCTCCGGCACCGTCGACTTCGAGGCCTCGGGCGCCAAGGCCTCCTTCATGATCACCACCTTCGCCGGCTCGTCCCAGGCGACCGCCTACCTCACGACGACCACGAAGAAGGCCGGACAGAACGCCTCCCCGATCTCGGTGGCGACCATCGGCAACGAGACCCACGCCTTCAGCGGCACGTTCGACAGCGACACCGGCGACGTCATCCTCATGCGCGTGGGCACCGTCGTCGCCGGCGTCATGACCACCGGCCCCTCCGACGTGCCGAGGCTGCAGAAGATGGCGACCATGCTCGCCCGGCGCATCGAACAGAGCGCCGCCGGCCAGCACGCCGACGCCGCCCTCGACACCGCCTGAGCCCCCGCACCTCACCGCGCCGCCCGGCCCCGGCGGGCGGCGCGGGCGCAGCGCAGCAGTTCCTCGCCGTAGGGCAGCGCGACGAACGCGGCGGTGGCGGCGGCGAAGCCGGCCAGGTAGCGGGCGGGCAGGGGGTGGGGCTTGGGGTTGAGGCGCCAGGCCCGGCGGGTGTCGCCGCCGCGGGCCAGGGAGCGGACCTGGTCCCAGTGCAGGCAGGCGGTGAAGGCGACGGCGGTGAGCGGGAGCACTTCCAGGAAGCTGTGGATGTGCTGTTCGAGCGGGGTGACGTCCCGTCGGCCGGTGGCGATGGTGACGTCCCACAGGGCGGTGGCGCCGTGGGCGAGGGCGGCGGCGCCCATGGTGGCGAGGACCAGGGGGTTGATCTCGGCGACCAGGCCGAGGACGACCGGGGCGCCGGCCTCGGCCATCATCAGGGCGTGGACGAGGGATTCCCGCACGCCGCTGGTGTCCTCGATGTCGGAGCGGCGGTGCATGACCCAGTCGCCGACGGCCGGGGCGAACCACAGCGGCAGCACCCCGTAGAGGAGGAAGCGCCGGCTGGCGTTCTCCACGTCGTCGGCGGGGCCGGTGGTCAGCTCCGGTGCGGCGCGCCACCGCCGCCAGGGGCGGGTGGGGGTGCTGGGCATGGACTGGTCCTCTCGTCCGGGCGGGTCCCACGGGCCCACCGCGCCCGGTCGGCGCGGTGGCGGGGGGTTCAAGACGGGCTCTGAGCGGGGTACGCGAAGTCCAGGTCGTCGAGCGGTTCGTCGTGCAGGAACCGCAGGACGAGGTGGGCGTATTCGGCGTCGCGTTCCAGGTGGGCCATGTGGTCGGCCTCCTTGAGCAGGACCAGGGTGGAGCCGGTGATGGTGCGCGCGACGTCCCGGTTCTGCCGCGGGGAGGTGGTGATGTCGTGCTCGCCGGTGAAGACCAGGGCGGGCACGCCGGTGATGCCGCCGTGCGGGATGAGGGCGCGGTCCAGGACGCGGCGGTGGCACGCCGCGTGGCGGCGCGCCTGGCGCCAGGTGGTGCGCAGCGCCTGCTTGCGCAGCAGCCGCTGGACGGCGGCGGACTGCTGGACGCGGTGGTGTTCGTCGGTGTTGACCAGGTAGCGCACCAGCCGGTCGGCGTAGGTGCCGTTCGCCGGGCAGGCGCCGTCCAGGGATTCCCCGGGGCCGGGGGCGGTGGCCTCGATGTGGCGGACGGCCTCGCGCAGGAAGTCCCGCATGGTGCCGGTGACCCGGTGGGTGGTGCCGGCCAGCAGCAGGCGGCTGACCCGGTGCGGGCAGCGCTGGGCGATCCGGTAGGCGATCGGTGCTCCGTAGGAGGCTCCCAGGACGTTGACGCGCGGCAGGCCGAGGGCGTCCAGCAGGTGCAGGGCCGCGGCGGCCAGGGTGTCGAAGCCCTCCTCCTCGGGCAGGTCGTCGGCGGTGCCGGTGCCGGGCAGGTCGGCGAGGATCACCGGGGTGTGGGGGGCGATGCGCCGTTCCAGCCGGGGCCACGCGTACATGTCCTGCAGGGCGCCGCCGAGCAGCAGGAGGGGTTCGGTGCCGGGGCGCGGGTTCCGCCAGTCCTGCGGGAGCGGTCCGGCGTGCACGATCCGGCAGCCGTAGCCCATGCCGTGCCAGCGCAGGCGGTGGAGGTCCTCGGCGGGCTGGGGCGGGGCCGGCGGTGTCATCCGCGGCACTCGGCGTGCCGGCCGATCAGTGCGGCGAGGTCGTCCACGGTCCTGGCGGCGGCCAGGTCGTCCTCGCTGATGTCCACGCCGAAACGGTCCTCCAGGTGGAGGGAGAGCACCACCAGGGCCATGGAGTCGACGCCGGCGCTGGCGAGGGGGGCGTCGGGGGTGACGGGCCCGGAGGGCAGGCCGCACCGGGCCGTCAGGATCTCTTTGACTTGCTCGAACGTCACGGGCGTTTCCCTCCGGGGGGGCGGGCGGCCGGCTCACGGGTGCGGCGGCCGGTGGGTGGGGTGGGCCGGGCGGCCGGTCAGGGCAGGCGGGCGCTGAGCCCGGCGGGCCACACCAGGGTGGTGGCCGCCCAGGCCAGGCCGCTGCCGAAGGCGACCAGCAGGACCTTGTGGCCGGGTTTCAGCTCGCCCTGGTCGGCGGCGTGGGCCAGCAGCAGCGGCACGGAGGCGGCCGCGGTGTTGCCCACCTGCGCGATGTTGGACGGGGCGTGCGCCGCGGGGATGCCCAGGGTGTCGGCGACGGTGGCGGTGATGCGCTGGTTCGCCTGGTGGGCGATCAGGCGGTCGACGTCGCCGATCCCCCAGCCGGCCGCGGCGGCCGCCTGCCGGGCGGCGGCCGACATCCGGCGCACGGCGTGCCGGAAGACCTCGTTGCCGCGCATCTGCACGAAGTGCTCCTCGGGGGCGGCCAGGTGGCGGCGGTGGCGCTCGCGGGCACCGCCCGCGGGGACGGCGATGGCGTCGGAGAGGGAGCCGTCGCTGCCCCACACCACCGGGCCCAGCGCCCCCTCGGCGTGCGGCGGGCCGGCCTCCAGGACGGCGGCGCCGGCGCCGTCGCCGAAGATCGGCGCGGTGGCCCGGTCGGCGGGGTCGACGAGGGAGGTCATCGTCTCGGCGCCCACCACCAGCACCCGCTGGGCCGTGCCCGCGGCGATCAGGCCGGCCGCGACGGTGCAGGCGTACAGGAAGCCGGAGCAGCCCGCCATGACGTCGAAGGCGGCCACGGCGGGCAGGCCCAGGCGGTGGGCGACCCACGGGGCCGTGGCCGGGCAGGGGCGGTCGGGGGTGTTGGTGGCCAGCACCAGCGCGTCCGCGCCGCAGGCGCCGGCGGAGGCCAGGGCGCGGGCCGCGGCCTCCACCGCCATGTCCCCCGTGGCGACGGGCGGTTCCGCGATCCGGCGTTCGGCGATGCCGATGCGCTCGCGGATCCACTGGTCCGAGCTGTCGATGCGGGTGCACAGCTCGCTGTTGGGAACGCGGCGCGGCGGCAGCCACGCCCCCAGCCCGGTCAGGACGGCGGCGGTGCGGCCGCGGTCCGTGGCCCCGGGGGTGTCGGTCACGGGTGCTCCCTCGCTCGGACGGATGTGCACGTGGGAAGGCGGAGCGGCCCTGCTGCCGAACCGGCCGGGCCCGCCGGTCAATTCATAGAGGAGCGCCGCTGACGGCGGCGCCCCTGCCACACCGGGAGGCGGTGGCTGCCCCCCGAAAAGCGGAGCGCCCGGGGCCGGTGCCGTCAGAGCACGTCGTAGACCAGGTGCGTGGCGGTCGTGGTCGCGACGGCGCTGCGCCGTTTCAGGGTGCGGGGCACCGCGCCGGTGAACAGCGGGGTGCCCGAGCCCAGCACGACGGGTGCCAGGTGCAGCGACAGGGTGTCGACGAGTGCGGCGTCCAGGGCCGAGCGGACCAGGGCGGCGCCGCCCATGAGGACGACGTCGAGGTCGGTGCCGGTGCGCGCCGAGGCGGCTTCGGCGCGCCGGCGGGCGGCGGTGACGGCGTCGGACAGGCCGGTGGTGACGAAGGTCCAGTCGAGGTCGCCGAGGCGCACCGTGGGCGGCGGGGTGCTGGTGACGACGACGAGGGCGGGTTTGCCGACCTCGCCGGCGCCGTAGCCGGTGTCCTCGTTCCAGCCCTGGGGCCCGTCGACGATGTCGAAGAGCCGGCGGCCGAGGACGACGGCGCCCGAGCGGCGGGTCGCTTCGGCCAGGAGCCGCCGGTCGTCGGGGTCGTCGGAGAACGCCCAGGTGTGCAGGGCCTCGCCTCCGGTGCCCAGGCCGTTGTCCGGGCCGGGGTCGGGCCCGGTGACGAAGCCGTCGAGGGAGAGGGAGATGTCCGCGATGATCCGAGTCATGTCAGGTGGACCCGATCCGTCGGCCGAACTCGTCACTCATCCCCGGAGTATGTGACCGCCGTCACGCTCTCTTCAAGGGCCCACGCCGCCGTTCACCGACACGGACGCTGCGGGCGGCGCGGGCCGGCCGCAGGGCCGCGGGGCGGGCTACAGGAGGACGAGGAGCTTGGTGCCCGGCACCAACTTGCGGTTGACGGAGGTCGATTGGACGAAGACGGTGTACGACGGGTTCTCGCCGGGGCGGACGGTGGCCTCCGCGGCGGGCAGGCCGAGGAGGCGGCGGGCCGCCGGGCCCGAGAAGACCCTGCCGGTCATCCGGCCGGTCGCCGGGTCCTTCTCCGCCACGGCGAGCTGCTTGCCGCCCTGGATCTTCTCGCGCTTGGACAGTTCGTAGAAGGCGCAGCCGGTGGTGTAGGCGTGGCCGGCGCTGGTGACGAAGTCGCGGATCGGGGTCGGCTGGTCGACCGGGATCAGGATGTACTTGCCGGTGTCGAGGGCGGCGAGGTTGGCCTTCACGTCGGCGGTGTTCAGGTCCTGGCCCATGGCGAAGAGGTTCCGGGTGCCGCGCACGCCCTTCTCGCGGCCGCGCAGGAAGCTGGTGGCGGCGCTCTTGACGGTTCCGATGGCCTCCTCGACGCCCTGGCTGGAGTCGGCGTCCCAGATGGCGATGTTGCCCGCCGGGAAGCCGTACTCCTGGGCGGTGCGCTTGGCCAGGGAGTTGGGGACGAGGATGGCCGAGGTCCAGTGGTCGGGCAGGTCGTCCATGGCGGTGCGGATGCGGCCCATCCAGCCCTGGAGGACGGCGGTGCCCCGCCCGCCGGGCATGTGGATGTGCATCTGGCCGCTCTCGGAGCAGCCGGAGGCGTTCTCCTCGCCGTCGGTGACGACGACTTGGAGGAAGGAGTGCTCCCCGTAGCCCTCCCAGATGTTCTTCAGGTCGTCGACGGACTTCACGGCGGCCTCGATCAGTGCCGTCGCCCCGTTGTCGACCCGGTAGAGGCCGCGCAGGGACGGCAGGTGCTTGACGTCCATGTCCCAGACGAGGTTCTGCACTTCGTGGTCGAACGCGTAGAGGCTGATGCGGGTCTCGTGGCCGAGCCGGTCGGATTCCTCCTGGAGGCCCTTGACGAACTCGTCGACCACCCGGATGAGTTGCTCCTGGTGCTGGCGCATCGAGCCGGATTTGTCGACCACCAGGGAAACGTGGTTGACCTTGTGCTTGATCCGGTTCCCGGACATGCTCCACCCCTTTTTCCGACGCTTTCGCGGGCGACTTTCCGGCGCCTTTCCGGCGTTCCCTCCGACGTTGTGACCACGGTATGAGGAGGCACTGACAGTGCGTCGGGGGCAGGGCCCGAGGGGCGGTGGTGCGCGGCCGGGGGCGCGGTCGGCGAGGGCGCGCCGGCGGGTGCCGGCGGCGGTGCGGCACCCGGGTGGGCGGTGCTGCGGGCCGGCGGCCCGCCGTGCCGCATGGCGCCGATCCGTCGATCCGCCGGCCCGGCGTCCCGGCGCCCCGGTGTCGCGGTGGCGCGGAGGCCGGGCCGCCCGGTGCGCGGCCCGCGGGCGGGCGGGTGGCGGCGGGGCCGGGGGGATGCGGCCGGCACGTCGCGGCCGCGGGATTCCCGCGTCGGCGGAGCGGGCTGACCGGCTGCCCCGGGGACGGTGCGCGGCGGCAGTAGCCTGGAGAGTTGGCCACGTTCCAGATCGGAGGCGAGGGTGTCCACGACGACTCGGCCGAACCATGAACTGCAGACGATGGGCGACCTGTTCGCGCTGCCGGGCGAGCCCGGGCCGCCCGAGGTCCAGGACCGGGCGCGGCGCGCGGTGGCGGCCCGGGCCCGCGGCGTCGAGGACTGCCGGCTGCTGCTGGAGGCCCTGGGGCTGCTGAACCGGACGACCCCGGACGCCGGGGCCGGGCCGTAGGGGCGCGCCGGGGCGCTCAGGGCCCGGGGCGGCGCGGATGCCACTCCACCAGGGCGATGGTGGCGTCGTCGCGCAGCCGGTGGTCCTGGTGGGTGACCAGGACGTGGATGAGGCGGCGCAGGGCCTCGGGCGCCGGGTCGCCGCCGGCCATGTGCTGGACGAGGGTGTCGGTCAGCCGGCGCTCCCCGAAGAGCTCGCCGGAGGCCGAGCGGGCCTCGGTGACGCCGTCGGTGTAGACCAGCAGCCGGTCGCCGGGCTGCAGCCTGGCGTGGTGGACGGGCTGCGGCCCGTCCACGTGGAAGCCGAGGCCGAGCGGCAGTTCGGCGCGCCGGCGCAGGGCGTCCGCGACGACGTGGCCCTCGCGGATGAGCAGGGGCGGCGGATGGCCGCAGTTGACCCAGGACAGTTCGCCGGTGGCCGTGTCGAGGTCGGCGATCACCGCGGTCATCAGGCGGTCCGGGATCCAGCGGGCCAGCGCGCGGTCGATGGTCCGGGCGATGTCGGCCAGCCCGCCGCCGGCCCGCCGGGTGGAGCGGCAGGCGGCCAGCGCGACGGAGCTGGCGCCGCCGGAGGCGAGGTCGTGGCCCATCGCGTCGAACACGGACACGTGCAGGTGCCCGCCCGCCACCGCGTGGTCGAAGGCGTCCCCGCCCACGTCGTAGGCCGGTTCCAGGACGGCGCTGGAGGTGACGTCGCGGGTGCCGATGGTGCGCGGCGGCAGGAACGCCCACAGCAGTTCGGCCTGCAGGCTCATCCGGTGCTCGCGTCCCACGTCGACGAGCACGTCGCTGTACGCGCTCTTGGACACCACCAGCAGGGCGACCAGCGCCGCCAGCGCCTCGCAGCGGGCGGTGGTGCGGGGCTCCCCCGCCGCGCCCTCGATCCGCAGCACGCCGATCCGCTCGACGCCGTCGACCAGCGGGAACCAGCCCACCGCGGGCGTCGCGGCGGAGAGCTGGGTCTGCTGCAGCCGGTAGGCGCGCCCGCCGAGCGTCCCCTCGACGTCGACCCGCTCCCCGGGCGGCCCGTCCCAGGGCTCGGGCAGCGGGACGAGGTGGCGCTGCTGGACGTCGGCCAGGTAGACCCGGGCGCCGTCCGCGCCCAGGGCGCGGGCCGCCTCGCGCACCAGGCCGGGCAGCTCGGCCGGCCCGCTCCCCCGGGAGCAGTCCAGCAGGTGCGCCAGCACGCCGCCCAGCACCGCGTCCTCGCAGCTCACGCCGCACACCTCCGGTCGGCTCGTCCACCTGCCCGGCCACGGCCCGCCGCGCGCCGCCGCGCACGGGCCGGGGCCGCCGTCCCTTCCCCTTCTCCCATGATCCGGGCGAGGTGCGCGGTCGGCGCCCGGTGCGGACGGACGCCCTGCGGGGGTGCGGCCGGGATCGGCCGGGCGGGTCACGGTCCGGGGCCCGGTGTTTCCCCGCGGCGGCGGGGGGTGATTCCTTGCGGCCGGGGCGGCGGGCGCTGTCCGCCGCCGGATCACCGTCGGAGGGTTTCCCGTGTCGCTGCTGTCGTGCCGTCGTGGAGGTGGGGCCGCCGTTGTGGCCGCCGCCTCGTTGCTCACCGCCTCCCTGGTCACCGGGGCCGCCGGGCCCGCCGCCGCAGGAGGCGGTGTGGGCGCTGCGGGCGGTGCCGGCGCCGTGGCCGGGCAGGACGGGGAACGGGGGCTGCGGCAGCGCCTGCAGGAGCTGGTGGACCGCCCGGACGGCCCGCCCGGGGCGATCGCGGTGCTGCGCGACGGCGAACGGGTGCGGGTGTTCCGCGCCGGCGTGGCCGAGGTCGGCACCGACCGGGCGCCCCGGATCGACGACCACATGCGCCTGGCCAGTGCCTCCAAGGCCTTCAGCGGCGCGGTCGCCCTGCGGCTGGTCGACTGCGGGCTGCTCGCCCTGGACGACACCCTCGCCCAGCGGCTGCCCGCCCTGCCGGCCGCCTGGGGCGCCGTGACCCTGCGCGAGCTGCTCAACCACACCAGCGGCCTGCCGGACTACAGCGAGGCGCCGGCCTTCGTCGAGCAGATCCTCGCCGACCCCCACCACGTCTTCGACTCCCGCCACCTGCTGGACTTCGTCGCCGACCAGGGCCTGGAGTTCACCCCCGGCACGCAGTACCACTACTCCAACTCCGACAACATCGCCGTCGCCCTGATGGCCGAGGCCGCCACCGGTCAGCGCTACGAGGACCTGCTCGCCACCGAGGTCTACCGGCCGCTGGGGCTGACAGGGACCAGCCTCCCCTCCGGCTACGAGCTGCCCGAGCCCTACCTGCACGGCTACGACGTGCAGCCGCCCGAGCCGCCGCAGGACGTCAGCACCCGGTTCGGCGCCTCCGGCGCCTGGGCCTCGGGCGGCATGGTCTCCACCCCCCGGGACTTCAGCACCTTCGCCGCCGCGTGGGCCGGCGGCCCGCTGATCAGCGACGCCGCCCGGCGCGAGCAGCGGACCTTCGTCCCCGGCGCCTCCCAGCCCGCCGGCCCCGGCACCAACCGCGCCGGACTGGCGACCTTCGAGTACGCCACCCGCTGCGGGGCCGTGTACGGGCACACCGGCAACACCGCCGGCTACACCCAGTTCGGCGCGGGCACGGCCGACGGGCGGCGCAGCGTCACCGTCAGCGTCACCGAGCAGGTGAACGCGACGGCCAACCCCGACCTGCTGGCCCACCTGCGGGCCGTCGAGGAGGACTTCGTCTGCGCCCTGCTGTCCGACCGGCCCGACCGGCGCGGCTGACCGGGCGGCGCGGCTGACCGGGCGAGTCGGGGGCCGGGCCGGTGCCGTCCAGCGGGCCGGGGTGCCGGACGGTGGGGTGCCGGGCGGTGGCCGGCGGCGCGAGGGGTAGGCGCGACTGCGAACGACCCGTGGCGGACCGGCTTTGCGGCCGGACGGCGAGGGAGAGCGGACATGAACCCCATCGAACGCGCCCTGCGCGCCGTCGACCGCGCCCAGCAGCGCCACACCGCCCCGGGGCTGGTCGTCGGCGTGGTCAAGAAGTACGGCGACGACCGCTGCGGCCTGCTCGCCGCGCTGATCACCTACTACGGCTTCGTCGCGCTCATCCCGCTGCTGCTGTTGCTGAGCACCGTCCTCGGCTTCGTCCTCCACGGGCACCCGGACGTCCAGAGGTCCGTCGTCAACTCGGCGCTCGCCGACTTCCCCATCGTCGGCGACCAGCTGCGCCAGAACGTCCACTCCGTCCAGGGCAGCGGGCTGGCCCTGGTCATCGCCCTGCTGGGCCTGCTGTACGGCACGCTCGGCGTGGCGCAGGTCCTCCAGCACGCCATGGCCGAGATCTGGAACGTGCCGGGGGTGGTGCGCCCCGGCTACTGGCCGCGCCTGGCCCGCAGCCTGCTGCTGTTCGCCGTCCTGGCCGTCGGCCTGCTGCTGGCCACCGCCGCCGCCACCCTCGTCACCCTCACCCTCGGCGGCCCGGCCGCCCGCGTCGGCGGCCTGATGCTGTCCGCGCTGGTCAACACGGCCCTGTGCCTGGCCTGCTTCCGCGTGTTGACGCCCAGGACCGTCCCCACCCGCGCCCTGCTGCCCGGCTGCGGGCTCGCCGGGCCCCTGTTCACCGTGCTGCAGGCCTTCGGCGCCCTGCTGGTGGCCCACCAGCTGCGCCACGCCACGGCGGTCTACGGGTTCTTCGCCACCGTCATCGGCCTGCTGTCCTGGCTCTACCTGAACGCGCAGATCGCCGTGTACGCGGCCGAGGTGAACGTGGTCCTGCACCGGCGGCTGTGGCCGCGCAGCATCCTGCAGCCCCCGCTCACCGGGCCGGACGAGGAGGTCCTGGGCTCCATCGCGCGGCAGGAGGAGCGCCGTCCGGAACAGCGCGTCGACGTCGACTTCACCGACGACGGCGGAAAGGACGGCGAGGGGGATGGCGGCGGGAAGGACGGTGACGGGGACGGCGGCGGAAAGGACGGCGACCGGGGCGGCGGGGGCCCGCGCCCGCGGGAGGGGCCGCCGGGCGGCTGACCGGGGCGCGCCGCGCGGCCCGGGGTCAGTCCTGCTCGAGCTCGGCCAGGGCGTCGGTGACCAGGCGGGTGGCGAAGTCAGGGTCGCCGCCGGTCACCCGGTTGATGTGTTCGGCCAGGAGGGCGGCGACGGCTTCCAGCGAGTTCATCTCCGCTTCCGTCCAGGGGCCGTACTGGGCGCGCCAGAGGTTGGGGCTCAGGCCGGTGCCAGCGGCGACGAGCAGGGCGGCCATGGTGGGGATGACCTCGGGGCGGAAGGTCCTGGGCATCATGCGCATCGTGGCGACGAGGGTGGCGACCGCGTGTTCGACGACGTCCTCGTCGCGCTGCTCGTGGAGCGAGCGCAGCCAGTTCATGTACACGTAGATGAGGGTGCAGGTGCCGTCCAGGAGCTCGTGGAGCCCGGTGGGGCCCAGGGAGGCCGCGAAGTGGGCGACCATCCGCTGCTGTTCGGGGTCCGAGCCGGACTTCCCGTCGTAGACGGCCCTGAGCCGGGAGTCGATGACCATGAGCGCCGTGCTCACGTCGCCGACGGGAGCGTAGTGGGGGTCGCAGGGCGATGACATCGGACGCCTCCTCCAAACGGTCACAGCTGGTAGCCGGGGACGTTCGCAGGGTAGTGGGGCCGGTCGGGTGGTGTCCGGCGAACGCGGACTTCGCCGGCCGGTGCGCGCCCTCCAGCGGCGGCGCCGCGGGCACCGGGGGCGGCCGGCACCGCCCTGGGCCGGGCGGGGGCCGTCGGGGCGATTACCGGGCGGTACCGGTGGCGGGCGGCGCTCGTGCGGGGACACTGCGCCGGTTCGGCGCACCGCCGTGCAGGCCAGATCCCGGGAGCCGTCCATGCCGCCGTACGCCCGCCGTGTGCCCCCGGCCGCCGCCCGGCCGGGCGGGCGCGCCGTGCTGCGCCGTCTGGGTTCGTGGTGCGCGCGCCACTCACTGGTGGTCATCGTGCTGTGGATCGTCGCCCTCGCCGGGATCCAGGCCGCCAACAAGAGCGTCGGCGGGACGTACTCCGACGACTTCTCGCTGCCCGGCACCCAGGCGCAGCAGGGCAAGGACGTGCTGCAGGCCCACGAGCCGGCCGCCGCCGGCACCAGTTCGCAGGTGGTGCTGCACGACGCCGGGCAGCTGACCGGTTTCCAGCCGCAGATCGCCCAGGCCGTCTCCTCGCTCCAGCAGCTGCCGCACGTGCTGTCGGCGCAGAACCCGCTGCCGCCGCCGGGGCAGAGCGCCCCGCCGGGCGGGCCGCTGTCCGCGGACGGGCTGACCGGGTACATCACGGTGCGGTTCGACACCGCTCCCGCGCTGCTGGGCACCGGCTACCTGGCGGGGGTGGACGCGGCCGTGGCGCCGCTGCGCCAGGCGGGGGTGCAGGTGGAGTACGGGGGGCCGCTGGGCGAGTTGGCGCGGCCGGCGCCGGACGACCGGGCCAGCGAGGTGATCGGGTTCGCGGTGGCGGTGGTGGTGCTGCTGGTGGGTTTCGGCAGTGCGGTCGCGGCCGGGCTGCCGCTGGTGACGGCGCTGTTCGCGGCGGTGGTGGGGCTGGGGGTGCTGGGGCTGGTGGCGGCGCTGTCCACGTTCGCCACCGTGGCGCCCACCCTGGCGACCATGATCGGTATCGGGGTGGGCATCGACTACGCGCTGTTCCTGCTGACCCGGCACCGGCAGAACCTGATGGACGGGGTGGATCCGGTCGCCTCGGCGGGGCAGGCGGTGGCGACCAGCGGGCGGGCGGTGCTGGTGTCGGGCTGCACGGTGATCATCGCGTTGTCGGGGCTGTCGGTGTCGGGGATCTCCTTCATCGCCAAGCTCGGGGCCGCGGCGGCCGTCACCGTGGTGTCGGCGGTGCTGGGCGCGCTCACGCTGCTGCCGGCGCTGATGGGGCTGATCGGGCCGCGGATGGACCGGGTCGCGGTGCGCCGTCCGGTGGCGGAGGCCGCCGGGGGCGGGGAGGGCGGCTGGGACCGCTACGCGCGGCGGGTGGAGGAGCACCCCTGGCGGTACCTGGTGGCGGGGGTGGTGGTGCTCGTGGTGCTGTCGGTGCCGCTGCTGTCCATCCAGCTGGGCCACATCGGCGACGGCGCCGACTCCACCGACTTCACCGACCGGCGCGCCTACGACCTGATGTCCCAGGCCTTCGGGCCGGGGTCGAACGGGCCGCTGACCGTGGTCGTCGACCAGGGCGCGGTGCCCGCCGGGGCGCGGGCGGGCCTGCAGTCCTCGCTGCAGCAGGCCCTGGCCGGGACGCCCGGCGTCGCGAGCGCCACGGCGCTGCAGGCCAGCCCGGACGGCGTGGTGCTGTTCGGCACCGTCATCCCGGTCGGCGCCCCGCAGGAGCGCGCCACCACCGACCTGGTCAACCACCTGTCGGACACCGTGCTGCCGGACGCGGCGGCCGGCAGCGGCGCGAAGACCTATCTGACCGGCAACACCGCGGCGCAGGTCGACTTCCTGGACATCGTCTCCAGCCGGCTGGTCCTGATCATCGCGGTGGTGGTGGGGCTGGCCTTCCTGATCATCCTCGCCGTCTTCCGCGGTCTGCTGGTCGCCGTCAAGGCGGCGGTGCTCAACCTGCTCTCGATCGCGGCCTCGTACGGGGTGGTGGTGGCGGTCTTCCAGTGGGGCTGGGGCGGGCCGGCCCTGGGGGTGGCGGGGAAGGTCCCGATCGAGAGCTACGTGCCGATGATGATGTTCGCGATCGTGTTCGGGCTGAGCATGGACTACGAGATCTTCCTGCTCTCGCGGGTGCACGAGTCCTGGCTGCGCACCGGGCACAGCCGGGACGCGGTCGCGCACGCGCTGGGGATCACGGCGCGGGTGATCTCCTGCGCGGCGCTGATCATGGTCAGTGTGTTCGCGGCGTTCATCGTCAGCGACAACGTCGTGATCAAGATGATGGGCCTGGGGCTGGCGGTCAGCGTGCTGGTGGACGCCACGGTCGTGCGGCTGCTGCTGGTGCCGGCGGTGATGACGCTGCTCGGGCCGGCGGCCTGGTGGACCCCGCGGTTCCTGGACCGGGTCCTGCCGCACATCGACACCGAGGGGCGCGGCGGGATGCCGTAGGCGGGCGGCTCCGGGGGCCGGCGCAGCGGTCGCGGGCCCTGCGGCACCCCCCGGGTGCTTCGGGCACGCACCGCCCGGGCCGGGGGAAGCGTGTTCCGCGCACGCTAATCTGGTGGGGTGACCACTGCGACGGGACATGAGATCGCCGAGGCCCTGGGGCTGCTGCTGCGCCGCAGCACCCGGGCGGGCCTGCACGCCCAGCTGACCGACGGCCTGGGCGAGGCCGTCGACGACCTCACCTACCCGGTGCTCAGCGGCCTGGCGCGCACGGGGGCGTGCAGCGCCGCCGACCTCGGCCGCGAGGTCGGGCTGGACCGCACCACGGTGACCCGCCGCGCCGACCGGCTGGAGGAGGCCGGGCTGCTGCGGCGCGAGGCCGATCCGGGCGACCGGCGGGCGACCCTGCTCGTCCTCACCGGGGCCGGGCAGGAGGTGGTGCGGGCGACCCGGGAGCGTCTGGCGGACCGCATCGAGGGCTCGCTCGCCTCCTGGCCGGCGGCGGACGCCCGGGCCTTCGCCCGGCTGCTGCGGCGCTTCGTCGACGAGGGGCCGTTCCAGGCCTGAGCCCCGCGCTCAGCCGGTGGGGGCGAGGATGCGGGCGACGGCGGCGGGGAAGGTGGGGGCGAGCCAGGTGGGGGCGGCGGCGCGCAGGCGGGATGCGCCGTGGTGGCCGTAGGTGACGGCGATGGAGGGCATGCCGGCGGCGGTGGCCATGTGGAGGTCGTTGACGGTGTCGCCGACCATGACCGCGTCGGCGGGGCGGTGGCCGAGGCCGGTGGTGATCAGCAGGCCGGCGTCGGGGGCGGGTTTGGGGCGGGCGACGGCGTCGGCGCCGACGACCAGGGCGAAGTGCTCGCGCACCCCGGCCGCGGTCAGCAGGGTCTCGGCGCTGGCGGTGAGCATGTTGGTGGCCACCGCGAGGGTGAGGCCGTGGGAGCGCAGGCGGGCCAGGCCCCGCGCGACTCCGGGGTAGAGCAGCGCGGGGGCCCGGGGCACCACCTGTTCGCGGTAGAGCGCCAGGTAGCCGCGCACGGCGGCGGTGACGGCCCGGGAGTCGGCGGGTGCGTCGAGCAGGTGCGCGAAGGCCTCGGCCAGGGGGCGGCCGATGGTGGCGCGGATCGCCCGGGGGGTGGTGCCGTGGACGCCGAGGGCGGTGAGGGTGGCGGCGGCGGTGTCGACGACGGTGGAGGCGGTGTCGAGCAGGGTGCCGTCGAGGTCGAACAGGGCGAGCGCGGTCACGGCGCGGGGGGCTCGTCGGCGCGCGGGACCCAGCCGTTGTCGGCGCCGGTGCGGATCAGGGTCTGGGCGTAGGCCCACAGGTCGGCGGAGGAGTCGCCGATGACGGACTTGCGGGCGCGCACGTCGGCGTCGGTGACGCCGGGGGTGCGCCAGGTGCCGCCCTTGTTGCCGTAGTTGAGCAGCAGCGGCTGGAGGCGGTCCATGGCCTTGGCGAAGCGGGCTTCGGCGCTGGTGCGTTCCTCGAACTCGTCCCAGATGGCGCGGAAGCGGTCGCGCTGGTCGTCGGGGAGGATGGCGAAGAGCTTGTCGGCGGCGCGGCGTTCGCGTTCCTCCTGGTCGGCGGCGGCCGCGGTGTCGTAGAGGAAGGTGTCGCCGGCGTAGATCTCGACCAGGTCGTGGAGGATGACCATGGCGAGGGCCTTGACCGGGTCGACCGGCTCGTCCGCGTACTCGGCGAGGACCAGGGTCATCAGGGCGAGGTGCCAGGAGTGTTCGGCGTCGTTCTCGCGCCGGTCGGCGGCCAGCAGCGGGCTGCGCCGGAAGACGTTCTTGAGCTGGTCGACCTCGATGATGAACTCGATCTGGCGGCGCAGCCGTTCGGGGGTGCCCTCGGGCTGGGGTACGGATGCGGCGAAGGCCGGGGTGTCGTCGTGGGGCACGGTGCCTCCCTGGGGCTGGTGGTGATGGTGCGTCAGAACTGGAGGTACTGCAGGAGGATACTGGCGGCCAGGACCAGGGTGGTGGCCCACAGTGCCGGGTGGAGGGGTTTTCGGCCCGCGGCGCGCAGCAGGGTGCTGGTGGCGAAGGCGGCGGCCATGGCCTGGTCGATGGCCAGGGTGGCGATGGTCACGGCGGCGGCGACGGCGGTGGCGGCCGGGGTGAGGCGGTCGCCGCGGGTGGGGCGCAGTGCGGTGAGCATTTTGATCGCGACGAAGACCAGGGCGCCGGTGGTGGCTTCGACGGGGATGTGGGCGAGGGCGGGGGCGAAGAAGAGGCACAGGAGCAGCAGGAGGCCGGTGGTGACGGCGGCGAGGCCGCTGCGGGCGCCGGCGCGGATGCCGACGGCGCTCTCGACGAAGGCGACGAAGCTGGAGGAGCCGGTGGTGGCGCCGGCGATGGTGGCGCCGGCGTCGATCAGCAGGGCCTGGCGCATGCCGGGGACTTTTCCGGTGCGGTCCTGCAGCGGGGTGTGGGCGGTGAGGCCGACGACCTTGGCGATGCTGCCGAAGAAGTCGAGGGCGAAGAGGACCAGGATGACGCCCCAGGTGCCGGGGTCGGCGATGACGGTCAGGTCGAGGTGGAGGAGGGCGGCGCCGGCGCCGTCGAGGTGGTGGCCGAGGTTCGTGGTGGCGATGCCGCCGGTGGCGCAGACGGCGGTGGCGGTGAGGATGGCGGCCGGGACGGCGGCGGCCTTGGGGCCGTGGCGGTCCAGGAGCAGGGCGGTGGCCAGGCCGGTGTAGAGGGCGAGGGCGGGGGTGGCGGTCCAGTCGCCGGTGCCGGTGGGGTGTCCGTGGGAGGTGTGCAGGATGTGGGCGATCTGCAGGCCGATCAGGGCGATGAAGACGGCGACGGCGGCGGTGAGGGCGGTGCGCAGTTCGGCGGGGATGGCGTCGATGACGGCTTCGCGCACGCGCAGCAGGGAGACGGTGAGCATGGCGGCGCCGGACCAGAAGACCATGCCGAGGGCTTGGGGCCAGGTGTGGGCGAGGGTGCCGACGACGGAGAAGGCGATGACGGAGTTCATCTCCATGCCGGGTGCGACGGCGAGGGGCAGGCGGGCCCACAGGCCCATGGTGATGGTGGCGAGGCCGCCGACGGCGGCGGTGGCGAGGAAGGCGGCGGTGCGGGGGATGCCGGCCTGGCTGAGGACGGCGGGGTTGACGATGACGATGTAGGACAGGGCGAGGAAGGTGGAGGTGCCGGCGAGGATCTCGCGGGGCCAGGTGGTGCCGCGGGCGGTGAGGTGGAAGTAGCGGTCGAGGGCGGTGGGGCCGGCGGGGGCGGGGGGTGCGGGGCTGCGGGCGGCGCGGGGGGTGCGGGGGCGGCCGGTGGGGGTCACGGGCGGGTGCCCTGGGGTGGGACGGTGGCGACGGGGGCGATGGTGTCGCCGACGTCGCCGAGGACGAGGTGGGCGTCGTCGTCGGGGCTGACGGCGTAGTACTTGTGGTTGAGGACGCCGGATATGTGGCCGACGTGGAGGGTCAGGTGCAGGCCGAGGTGTTCGGCGTGGCGGGCCAGGGCGAGGGCGCCCTGGTGGGTGGAGTGGCAGGTGAAGACGTCGACGGTGGCGCCGGGGCGCAGGGCGAGCTGCATCATGGCCATCAGGGTGACGCCGCTGGCGACGACGCCGTCGACGATGACGACGCGCTCGGCTCGGGAGGGCAGCCATTCGTCGACGCCGACGACCAGTCCGTCGGCGAGGGGGATGCGTTTGGCCTGGGGGGTCCAGCGGCGGTGCTGGTCGGTGATGCCGAGGTGGTCGGCGAGGATGCGGCCCTCGCGTTCGGGGGCGATGACGGCGGTGCCGGGTTCGGCGGCGCGTTGGGCGGCCTGGACGGGCAGGTGGGCGTAGATGTCGAGCAGGGCCCGTAGGTAGCGGGTGCGGTCGGCGGGTCGGGGGGCGGGGAGGTTGGCGATCTCGGCGATGGTGGCCATGGCGTCGGCGATGGCCGGGTGGTGGGTGGAGGCGACGCGGACGGTGTCGGGCAGGGGGCCGCTGCGGTGCAGGGCGGCCAGGGTGGGGGCGCTGAAGTGCACCAGGTGGCCGAAGTAGGTGTCGTAGTGCTTTTCGAAGCCGGCCACGGCATCGCGTGCCTCGGTGGGCAGGTCGGCTCGGTTGAGCAGGTGGGAGCGGTTCACGGCTGTCCTCCGGCCCGGGTGGTCGAGGGGGTGGTGGGGTGCTGGTCGGTGGCGGGTCCCTGGGTGTCGCGCGCGAGGAGGGCGAGGGCCAGGGGTGCGGCGGCGGTGGCGATGGCGGCGGTGACGAGGAAGGTGCGGGTGAAGTCGGCGGTGGCGGGGTGTTCGCCGTGCAGCAGGACCAGGACGGCCAGGCCCACGGATCCGCCGGTGTACTGGGCGGTGGTGATCAGGGCGCTGCCGGTGCTGTTGCTCTGCGGTGGCAGGTCGCGGGTGCCGGTGATGAACATGCCGGTGAAGGCCATGCCCTGGCCGAGGCCGCTGAGCAGCAGGCCGGGCAGGACGCCGGTGGCGTAGCCGCTGTGCAGGCCGACGGCGGCGGCCAGGACGGCGAGTCCGGCGGCGCCGGTGAGGAAGGCCGCGGCGAGCAGGCGGCGCAGTGGGATGCGCCCGGCCAGGCGGCCGGCGGCGGTGTTGCCGACGACGATGGTGGCGGCCAGCGGGAGGAAGGCGGTGCCGGCGGCCAGGGCGCTGTAGTCGCGTACGTCCTGGAGGTAGAGGGTGACGAGGTAGAACTCGGCGCCGAAGCTGGCCATGTACAGCGCGGCCGTGGCGCAGGCGACTTGGAGGGTGCGCACGCGCAGCAGGGAGGCGGGCACCAGGGGGCGGCGGCGGCGCTGGCTGTGGGCGAGCAGGGTGGCGGCGGTGAGGGCGACGGCGAGGGCGGCGGCCAGGAGGGGGGTGGAGGGGTGGCTGCGGGAGAGTTCGGTGAAGGCCAGGACGACGGCGACGACGGTGGTGCAGGCGGCGAGGGTGGCCGAGGTGGCGACGGGGGTGCGGGTGGGGCTCTTGGCGGGGGTGAGGGCGCGGCCGGCGGCGAGCAGGCACACGGCGGTGATGGGCAGGTTGATCCAGAAGATCCAGGGCCAGGAGGCGGTGGCGAGGATGGCGCCGCCGGCGGTGACGCCGAGGGCGAGGCCGACGGCGCCGGTGGTGCCCCAGATGCTGACGGCGCGGTCGCGGGCGGGGCCGGCCGGGTAGGCGGTGCTGAGCAGGCCGAGGGTGGCGGGCACGAGGAGGGCGGCGGCGACGCCCTGTCCGAGGCGGGCGGCGATGAGCGGGGCGGCGGAGTCGGACAGGGCGGCGCCGGCGGATGAGGCGGCGAAGAGGAGTTGGGCGGCGAGGAAGATCCGGCCGGGGCCGAAGGCGTCGGCGAGCTGGCCGCCCAGTAACAGGCAGCCGGCGAAGAAGATGGCGTAGGCGCTGACGATCCACTGCAGGGCGATGGTGGAGAAGTGCAGGCTCGCCCCGATGTCGGGGAGCGCGACGTAGATGATGGAGAAGTCGAGCGCCACGAGCAGTTGGGCTCCGGCGAGTGCGGTGAGCAGGCGGGGCCCGGGGGTCGGGTGGGCAGGAGCGTGCACGGCGGGTCGGCCTCCGTCGGGGTGTCGTGGTGTCAGCCCAGAGCGGTGAGCGCCTTCATGAAGACGTCCCAGAACCGCTCGGTGTCCAGGTGGGTGGCCACCTTGGCGTTGGGGGTGCGTCCGGTGACACCGTACAGGTCGATCACGGTGGCGCCGCGGGTGTACTCCCCGCGCAGTTCGATGGCGACGGGGGCGTCGACGCATTCGACGAGGGTGGGGTCCAGGACGCGGGCGATGGCGACGGGGTCGTGCAGCGGGGCGTCGGGCAGGTCCCAGATCTGGTCGTAGGTGCTGGAGCGGAAGCCCAGCAGGGAGGCGGAGACCTTGCTGATGTGGGTGCCGACGTCGAGGATGCGCTGCATGACCTCGGCGGTGACGGGGGCCTGGTGGGTGACGTTGAGGCCGCAGTAGGTGAGGGGGACGCCGCTGTGGAGGACTTCGTGGGCGGCTTCGGGGTCGACGAGGATGTTGTACTCGGCGTAGGGCTGGGTGTTGCCGCGGTGGGTGGCGCCGCCCATGCAGACGATCTCCTTGATCCTCGCCTTGTCCTCGGGGTGGCGGGCGAAGAGGCCGGCGATGTTGGTCTGGGGGCCGGTGACGACGAGGGTGACGGGTTCGGGGCTGTCGGCGAGGGTGTGGTGGATGAGGTCGACGGCGTGGTCGGGGTGGAGGGGGACCTCGGGTTCGGGGAAGTCCCAGCCGTCCAGGCCGGTTTCGCCGTGGACGTCGTCGCCGATCAGCAGGGTGCCGGTGAGGGGCTTGGGGTAGCCGGCGGCGACGGGGACGTCGAAGGCCTTGGCGAGGGAGCACATGCGGCGGGCGTTGAGGGCGGTCTTGGCGACGGTCTGGTTGCCGGCGCTGGTGGTGACGGCCTTGAGGTCGACGCGGGGGTCGCCGACGGCCAGCAGGATGGCCATGGCGTCGTCGTGGCCGGGGTCGCAGTCCAGGATGATGGGGGTGGGCACGGGGGGCCTCCGGTTCAGGTGGTGGTGAGGGTGCGGTAGAGGGCGAGGTGGTGGCGCCCGGCGGTGGCGAAGGAGTGCCGCAGGTGCGCGGCGAGGGCCAGGTCGTCGGGGGTCGGGGCGGGGGCGTCCTGGGCGAGGGCGTGGCGCAGTGCGTCGGTCAGGGCGCGGGTGTCGCCGGCGGGCACGATGGCGGCGGCGGAGTAGCCGGCCAGCAGGGCCGGCAGGTTGCCGGAGTCGCTGGCGATGATGCGGCGGTGGCAGATGACGGCCTGGGCGACGGCGAGGGAGAAGGGTTCGCCGTGGGTGCCGCGGTCGATCGTCGGGTGGACGATGACGTCGGCGGCGCGGATGGCGGACCAGCTCTGGGCCGGGGTGTAGTGGGTGAAGTGGACGCGGCCCTTGTCGCGCCAGGTCCGGGCGCGGTGCAGGAGGGTGTCGGGGATGCCGGGGGGCCAGATCAGGTGGCGGGTGCCGGCGTGGACGAAGTGCAGGTCGCTGCCGTCGTCGAGGAGGGTGAGGGCGGCTTCCAGGCTGAGGTGGGAGCCCTTCCAGCGGGTCATGCGGCTGGGCTGCAGGACGGTGGGGCCGTCGGTGCCGGGCAGCGGGAAGGGTTCCTCGTCCAGGGGCAGGGCCAGGGGCAGGGTGTGGGTGGGCGCGGCGGGCAGGGCGCGGTGGACCTCGCCGGCCACGAACGGGGAGTGGGTGGCGATGGTGCCGGGCAGGGTGGCGAGGAAGGCCCACTGGGCGGGGTCGTCGTCGATGTTGTGCAGGTCGAAGACGAAGCGGGTGGGCCGGGCGCGGTGGCGCAGCCGGTCGACGACGGCGGTGACGACCTCGGGTTTGTGCCACTGGGGGTTGTGCCAGTGCACGATGTCGGCGTCGGCGAGGCGCTCGGCGAGGTCGGCGGTCAGCTCCGCGGTGGCGGGGTGGGCGATGTCCAGGGCCGGGTGGTGGGCGCAGCCCGGGGCGTCGGGGGTGCCGACGATCGCCGTCGCCTCGCAGGGCTGGTCGGCGAGTTGGCCGATGAGGGCGTTGAGGTGGGTCTCGACGCCGCCGGTGACCGGCGGGCCGGTCCAGTGGAGGTGGACGATGCGCACCGGGCTCAGTCCTTCCGGCCGGTGGGGTGGTCCTCGGCCAGGCGGAATCCCATCGCGTACAGCGAGCGGGGGTAGGGGCCGTGGCGGCGCTGGCAGCGGGCGAGGTCGCGGAAGCGGTTGAAGGCGCCGCCGCGGGCGATGCGGTACTCCCCCATCCTCAGGTAGAGGTCGTCCTGGACCAACTGGCCGCCGGGGTAGGGGCGGTAGGTGCTGCTGGTGTACTCCTCGACGTTGCCGGCCATGTCCAGGGCGCCGCACCAGGCGCGGCCGTGCGGGTGGACGCCGACGGGGCTGGTCATCAGCAGTCCGGATTCCAGGGTGTTGGCGGCGTCGGTGCGCCAGGTGTCGCCCCACGGGTAGCGGGGGCCTTCGGGTCCGCCGGCGGCGTACTCCCATTCCTGTTCGGTGGGCAGGCGGAAGCGGCGGCCGGTCCGGTGGGCGAGCCAGGCGGCGTAGGCGTCGGCGGACGCGGCGGTGACGGTGTGCACGGGGTGGTTGGCGGCGGCCGGGGCGAAGCGTCCGTAGCTCCAGTTGCTGGGCAGTTCGGGGTGGCCGGTGCTCTTGAGGAAGACGGCGTACTCGGCGTTGGTGACCGGGTAGCGGGCGATCCGGAAGGCGGGCAGGTCGACCGGGTGGCGCGGGCACTCCTTCTGGACCCAGGCGCGTTGGACGCCGAACTGCTGGGCGTCGCGGTGGAGTTCGTCGACGTCGTGGTCCGGGGTGCCGATCAGGGCGCGGCCGGCGGGCACGTCCGTCATGGCGGGGTCGTCCCAGCGGATGCGGGGGTCGCCGGCGAGGGCGAGGACGGTGGCGGCGGCGAGGCGGTGTTCGAGCGGCAGGGCGGGGTCCTCGGCGGTGGCGGCGAGGCGGGTGGTGTCGTGCGCGCCGACGTGGGTGAAGAACTCCAGGCGCTCGGCGCGGGGTTCGACGTATCCCTCGGGCAGGCCCATGGCGGCGCGGTCGGTGAGGGCGTTGATGTCGGCGTCGACCAGGTTGTGGTGCGCGATGTGGGAGGTCACAGGCTCTCCTTGGGCTGCGGCTCGAGTACGACGCGCACGTCCTCGCCGATCCGGCGGGCGCCGACGACGCGGAAGCCGGGGGCCTGGGCGCAGGTGGGGACGTCGAGTCCGCGCACCGCGGGCGCGCCGTCCGCTCCGAGCAGCCGGGGCGCGCTGTACCAGACGAGGCGGTCCACGAGGTGGTCGGCGAGCAGGGCGCCGGCCAGGGCCAGGGCGCGGCGCATCGCGGCCCGTTCCTCGGGCGAGAAGGCCTGCGGGGGTGGGGGCGGCTGGGTGCGGTGGGGTGTCACCGGGCCCCCCGGGCGGGGGCGGGTAGGGGGTGGTGGGGCAGGCCGAGGGCGCCGAGGTGGCCCATCCGCTGGTCCTTGACCTCGAGGTAGCCCTCGTTGAAGGGGGTGCGGAAGCCGCCGAGCGGGACGCGGTCCTTGACCGTGATGCCCTGGGCGGTGAGCTGGTCGACCTTCTCGGGGTTGTTGGTCATCAGCCGCACCCCGGTGACGCCGAGTTGGCGCAGGCAGTCGGCGGCCATCGTGAAGTCGCGTCCTTCGGCGGGCAGGCCCAGGGCGAGGTTGGCGCTGATGGTGTCGTGCCCGGCCGACTGGAGGGCGTAGGCGCGGATCTTGTTGGCCAGGCCGATGCCGCGTCCTTCCTGGCGCAGCATGTAGACCAGGACGCCGTTGCGCGAGGCGATGATGGCCTCGACGGCGGCGGCCAGTTGGGGGCCGCAGTCGCACTTGGCGGAGCCGAGGACGTCGCCGGTGAAGCAGGCGCTGTGGATGCGCACGATGGGCGGGGCGTCGGATTCGCTGTGCGGGGCGATCGTGCGCAGGGTCACGACCTCCTCGGTGTCCTCCTGGCCGCCGGCGCCGATGTGGCCGAAGACGGTCAGCTGCATCAGGGTGGAGCCGACGGGGACGGGGGCGCTGGCCAGGCGCAGCACGGTGGCGCCGGGGGGTGCCTCGGTCGGCGCTTGGGCGGGGGTGGCGGCGGCGGTGGCGGGGCCGTCAAGGGCCGTGGTGGCGGTGGTGGCGGGGCCGCCGTTGGCGGTGGTGGTGTCGTCGGTGGCGGTCATGGCGGGCCCCTACCGCTGGGAGCGGGCGGTGGTGTCGGCGTCGATCTCGTAGACCCGGCCGTCGTAGGAGGAGGCGAGGAAGCGGCCGGGTGCGCCGGCGGGGGCGAGCGAGGAGATGCCGGCGACGGTGGGCCGCTGGTCGGTGAGCCAGGTGGCGGTGTCCGGGTCGTAGACGGCGACGCGGCCGTGGTAGCCGCCGGTGGCGATGGTGCCGGTGAGGGGGTCGACGGCGACGCACTTGATGCTGTTGCGGTGCGGGGTGGGCACGGCGGCCTGCTGTTCGCCGGCCGCGCTCCAGATCCGCAGGGTCAGGTCGCGTCCGACGCTGGCGAAGCGGCCGTCGGGCAGGGCGGCGGCGCCGTTGGCGATGCGGGCGTGGGCCTGTTCGTCGGCGGCGATCGGTTCCAGGGAGGGCAGCGTGTGCCAGGCGGCGGCGCCGGTGGCGCAGACGCTGAACAGGACGTCGCCGTGGACGGCGATGCCCTTGATGGCGTTGTCGTGGATGCGGTGGGTGCCGGTCGGTGCGAGGCCGGTGCCGGTGTCGTCGCGCAGGAGGAGGACCTCGCCGGTGTAGGTGCCGATGATCAGGGTGTCGCCGTCGGGGCCGTGGTGGACGGCGGCGCAGTTGAGCGGGGAGCGGTGCTGGTGCAGGGCGGCGCCGGTGGTGGCGTCGAAGACGGTGCCGAGCTGGCCGCCGCTGACGACGGTGGCGCCGATGGGGGTGACGAAGTTGCAGCAGCTGCCGAGTTCGGCGGTGATGCGGCCGTCGCGGCGCACGGTGCCGCTGTCGCCGACGGTGTAGCGGCCGGCGGCGGTGCGGGTGACGGCGTTGAGGCCGGGGGTGGGTTCGACGCCGGTGAGGTCCCAGCTGCCGTCCTTGCGGTCGAAGACGGCGTAGCCGGAGCCGAAGGTGCCGAACACCCAGCGGGTGTCGTCGAGTTTGGCGCAGGAGCGCAGCCACACGTCGGCGGGCACCTGGCTGGTGAGCAGGTGGGCGGGGTCGGCGCCGGGGGCCAGCTGCCACAGCCGCACGGTGCGGTCGTAGCTGGAGCTGAGCAGGACGTGGTGGTCGGCGTCGTAGGCGAGGCGCTTGATGCCGGCGTCGTGGACGTGGTGGCGGCGGGTGCCCCGGGGGTCGATCAGGATGAGTTCGCCCTCGTCGTTGCCGAGCGCGAAGCTGTCGGGGCCCAGCACGGCGACGGTGTCCGTCTCGATGTCGCCGAGGTCGATGGTGCTGAGCAGGGCGCCGGTGTCGGGGTTCCAGCGCCGTACGGTGCCGTCGTCGCTGGTGGTGACGAGTTCGGCGCCGCCGCGCACCCATTCGACGGACAGCACGTCCGCCTCGTGGCCTTCCAGGCGGTGCAGGAGGCGGCCGTCCAGGTCGTAGACGCGGGCGATGTGGTCGCGCGAGGCGGTGGCGACGCGGGTCTCGTCGGGTGAGACGACGGTCATCTCCACGTCGTCCTTGTGGTCGGTCAGGACGGTGATCAGGCGCAGGTCCGGCACGGACCACAGGCGGGCGGAGTAGTCGCTGCTGGAGGTGACCACGATGCGTCCGGAGGCGGAGAAGCGGCACTGGTTGGCGAGGTGGTCGTGGCGGGCTTCGGCGATCGCCGTGCGGGTGGCGGCGTCCCACAGGATGACGCGGTTGTCGTAGCCGGCGGTCACGACGAGGTCGCCGTGGGCGTCGATGCCGCTGATCGGCGAGGTGTGCTTGATCACGAGGGTCCCCTTTGGCTCGTTGGATCGCGGTGGCGCGGTCGGTCGCGGCGCGCGGGCGGGCGTGACGAGGCGCCCGGGTGGAGGCGCGGTGGGATCGACCTGGTGCGCGGAGTCCGGCCTGCTGCGGTGGGGTCGGGCCGGGGTGATGGGGCCGGGGTGGTGCTGGTCGGCCCGAAGTGGCGGCTCGGGCGGTGCGGGCGGCAGACGGGGCGCGACGGCCGGTCGCGCTGTCTGCCTGGGCGGTGGGGGCTCGACGCCGGCCGGAGGGTCGACGCGGGAACGCGGGAGGGCGGAACGCGGTGCGGCGAGGGTCACCGGAGCGCAGGCCGGCGGCGGGCGCCGTGGACCGGGCCAAGGAAGGACGCTAGTTACCGGTACATGCCAGCGTCAACATCGCGGCGGACATGTCCTGATCCCGACCGGCCGCCGCGGGCTCGGGGTGAAGGCCGATCAAGGCCGCCGTGAAAGCTCCCCCACGGACCGGAGGCCCTGGTTCAGCCCCCGTGCAGGTCCCGGCATGATCCGGACCTTGCGGAGGGTTCACATCCGGATGTGGAGCCCGGTGGCGCCGCCTCCGGTCAGCACACCGATCGAGCCAAACCGTGGACGCCGTGTTGCTGAAATGTCGTCACAACACCTTCGATGGAGGGGAATCCACCAAGGGGGTACGGTGAACGAACTGGACGGCGCACTGGAGTTCCTCGGCGACACGGGCCCCGAGTTCGGCCCCGGGGTCAGCAACCACGGCCCGATGGCCTCCGAGGCACTCGCCCAGCTCGGGCACGCGGACGCGATCGCGGCCTGGGTCAGCTCCTACCGCAAGCTCCTCTACCAGGACACCTACGGCCACCTCGACACCATCACCGAGGACAACTGGCGCCCGGCGCTGGGCAACATGCGCCTGATGGGCGACTGGGCCGAGTTCTTCCGCCGCGAACTGGCCGACGCCCCCTGGACGGACGTGCTGGCCCGCTGGTGGCCGCGCCTGCTGCCCGGCTTCAGCGCCGGCGGCGGCCACGGCGTCATCCGCACCGGCCACGCGGTGCGGATGCTCGACGAGGCGCACACCCCGTGGCGGTTGGAGGAACTCGCCCGGGGCCTGGGCTACTGGGCCGCCCGCTACCAGGAACTCCCGCGGGACCCGGCCACCCCCCGCACCCGCGACCTCGCCCAGGCCTGGGCCGCGGTGCCCAAGCTGCGCAGCGACCAGGGCGACGGCATGATCTTCCGCATCCGGCTCGAAGCCCTGTGGCTCGAACCGGACTTCGCCCCCGCCGTGGACTCCCTGCGCCTCGAGGGCGACCCGGGCCAGGCGCTCAGCCGCCTGACCCGCACCACCGCCGCCAGCTACCTGACGGACGACCACGACCGGCCGATGGCCTTCGTCCACGCCCTCACCACCCCGGCCGCCGTGCGCCTGGTGCTGCCCCACCTGCCCGCCGAGCTGCACTGGCCCAGCGTCGCCGCCGCGGTGCGCTTCTGCGCCGCCATCCGCAGCGCCTACGGCACCGGGCGGCGCGAGCACCAGCCGTACGAGGCGGTCAAGGACTACGCCACGCTCGCCGAACGCGCCCTGGCCTCGGAGGACCCGCACGCCATCAAGTACGTGGAGGCCTGCCGGCGCGAGGACGCGCTCAGCCCGGACCCGGCCTACGGGGTGGCCGCGACGCACTGGGTGCGGCTCTGCGAGACCCAGTCGTACTGACCCGGCGCCCCCGGGCGGCCGCCCCCGCCGGCCGCGGGCCCACCGACCGACCGCCTGGCGCCCGCCGACGGGGCCCGACGGGGCGGGGGCCCACCGGCGGCCCGCCGACGGGGCCGACCGGCCGGGCCGACCGGCCGGGTCCACCGATGGGGCCCGCCGAAGGAGCCCACCGACCAACGGACCGGTGATGGAACGTCTCTGGTGGCACGATGCCGTCATCTACCACGTCTACCCCCGCAGCTTCCTCGACACCGACGGCGACGGCGTGGGCGACCTGCCGGGCGTGCGCCGCCGCCTGCCCTACCTCGCGCGCCTCGGCGTGGACGCGCTGTGGCTCTCCCCGTTCTTCGCCTCGCCGATGGCCGACTTCGGCTACGACGTCAGCGACCACACCGCCGTCGACCCGCTCTTCGGCAGCCTCGCCGACTTCGACGAACTCCTCGACGCCGCCCACGGACACGGCCTGCGCGTCCTCATCGACTACGTGCCCAACCACACCTCGGACCGCCACCGGTGGTTCCGGGACGCCCGCGCGGATCCGGCCGGCCCCCGGCGCGACTGGTACGTCTGGCGCGACCCCTCCCCCGGCGGCGGTCCTCCGAACAACTGGATCACCCTGTTCGGCGACAGCGCCTGGACCCGGGAGGAGGCGGGCGGCCAGTACTACCTTCACTCCTTCCTGCCGTCCATGCCCGACCTGAACTGGCGCAACCCCGCCGTCCAGGAGGCCATGTTCGACGTGGCCCGGTTCTGGCTCGACCGCGGCGTCGACGGCTTCCGGGTGGACTGCGCCCCGCTCATCGCCAAGGACCCGCTGCTGCGCGACAACCCGCCGGCCGCCACCGGGACGTCGGCCCACCACCGGGACCTGGGCGGCTTCGACAGCCAGCTCCACCTCCACGACCAGGGCCACCCCGACCTCCACCCCCGCTACCGCGACCTGCGCGCCCTGCTCGACTCCTACGGCGAACCGGGCGAGCGCATCGCCCTGGGCGAGGTCCACGAGTACGACTGGCCCGCCTGGAGCCGCTACTTCGGCCGCGACCTCGACGAGCTGAACCTGCCCATCAACTTCGGCCTGCTCGGCACCGACTGGCACCCCGAGGCGATCCGCACCACCGTCCGCGCGATCCTCGACGCCGTGCCCGCCGGGGCGGTGGTCACCTGGGTCATGGGCAGCCACGACGACCCGCGCGTCGCCTCCCGCGTCGGCCCCGCCCAGGCTGCCAACGCGATGCTGCTGCTCCTCACCCTGCCCGGCACCGCGATCCTCTACAACGGCGACGAACTCGGCATGCCCGACGCCGCCGTCCCGCCCGAGCGCATCCGCGACCCCTGGGGCCTGCGCACCCCCGCCCTCAGCCGCGACCACGCGCGCTCACCGATGCCCTGGTCACCCGACTCGCCGTCATGCGGCTTCACCGCCACGGGCGTCGAGCCGTGGCTGCCGGTCACCACTCCCCCGGGCGGCACGGTCCGCGACCAGGAGGCGGACCCTTCCTCCCTGCTGTCCCTCACCCGCGACCTGCTCGCCCTGCGCCGCGCCGGCGCCGCGCTGCACGGCGCCGGCCTCGCCTTCCTCGACTCCCCGCCCGGCGTCCTCGCCTACACCCGCTCCCCCGGCCCCGGGTCCCCGCCGGGCGCGGGCGGCGATCTGCTGGTCACCCTCAACCTCACCGACCGGGCCGTCCCGCTCGACCACCTCCTGACGCCCCGGCCGTCCGGCGGGCCCTGGCGGCGCGTCTTCACCACCGCCCGCACGAGGGACGCCGCGCACACCGGCCAGGGCGCCCTGGCCCCCGCCGAGGGCGCGGTGTGGAGCGCCGGCGACGGCGGTGGGCCGCACCGCACCTGAGCGCGGGTGCCGCCCCTTCTCACACCGGCCAGCGGGTCCGGCCTCCCCGGAGGCCGGACCCGCCGGGCGGCGGTCACGGGGCGGCGGGGCCGTCAGGGGGTGAGGACCCACTTCTGGTTGGCCAGGCCGTTGCAGTCCCAGATGCCCAGCTGGGTGCGGTTGGCGGTGTTGAAGCCGAGCTCGTCCAGGCACTTGCCGGTCAGGACGTTCTTCAGCGAGCCGTCGAGCTGCGGGACCCACTTCTCGCCCGGGGAGCCGACGCAGTCGTAGATCTCGACCTTGGTGCCGTTGGGGCTGTCGGCGGCGCCCCACACCACGTTGAGGCACATGCCCAGGGCGCGCACGGAGTTGTCCAGGCCCAGGGTCCACCACTGGGCGGGGGTGCCGTTGCAGTCGTAGATCTGCACCGGGGTGGCGACGTTGCTGCTGCCGTGCGCGACGTCCACGCACTTGCCGCCGTAGCCGACCAGGCGGCCCTGCTGGCCCTGCATGCCGATGACGGTCGGGCGGATGGTGTCGGTGGCGATGTCGCCCGGGCGGCAGACGGCGGTGGACGTGCCGTCGCCGACCACGGTGGAGCCGTAGACCCAGTACGTGACCGGCTGGCCCTGGACGATGTAGAAGCAGACCACCTCGGCCCGCCACACCGTGCCGGCCGGCACGTTGCCGCAGCTGGCGGAGGCCATCCAGCCGCCGCGGCCGGTGGTGCAGTTCCCGGGGGTGTCGGCCTGCGCGACGGACGGCAGGACGGCGACACCCACCAGGGCGAGCAGGGCGGTGACTAAGGCGGCGAAGGTTCGGCGCATGCGAGGAGGACCCCTTCCGGTGGACGTGGACCGGCCGGTCGGGTGGAGCGTGTGGCCGGCGCCGCCCAGCCTGGGGCACGCCATCACGGGACGTCAACTGGTGTGAATGCCTTGTCCTGAATTCATTCACGCCAGCTGACGCCCGGGGGTGCCGGGACCGGGGCTGTCCCGGGCCAGGGGCGGGGCAGGGCGGCTGCGGCGGCGGCTGCGGCGGTTGCGGGGGGGGTGGGCGCTCAGGCCCGGGGGCGGGTGGTGGTGCGGCCGGCGGGGAAGGCCAGGCGCACCACGGTGCGCCACTCCAGGGCGCGGCTGCGGTCCTGGCGGGCCGGGTCGGCGCCCGGGCGGTGGCGCGGCACGCGCACCCGCAGGGAGCGGGTGGCCAGGGTGCAGACGACCGGTGTGGGCAGCATCAGCGCCTCGCCGTCGACGGCGACCGCGATCCGGGGGGCGTCGGCGCGCACCGTGACCCGGCGTGCCGACGCCACCGTCAACCCGGTGGCCCGGGCGCCGCGCAGTGCCAGTTCGGCGGCCTGGGCGGCACCGTCGACGCGCACGGCCAGGACGCCGAGCACGCCCCGGTCCAGGCGCGGACGGCGGCCCATGCTGATCGCGTCGGGCGCGGCGTAGGGGTTGTTGCTGACCAGCAGTGCCTGCGGGTTGTCGAGGCGGTGGTCGCCGGCCTCGGCGCTCAGGTGCGGGCCGTTCGCGCCGAGCAGCAGGTCCGGGAGGGTGTCCAGGGCGGTGGCGGTCTTGGCGTCGCGGTACTGGGGGCTCTGCACGATCTCGGCGTAGGCGCCGAAGGAGACGGTGTTGACGAAGGGGCGATCGCCCACCAGGCCGAGGTCCACGTGCAGTTCGACGCCGTCGCGCAGTGCGTCCAGGCAGGTGGAGGGGTCGTCGCGGTCGAGGCCGAGGTCCATCGCGAAGTGGTTGCGGGTGCCGGCGGAGACCACCAGGAACGGCAGGCCCGCCTCGGCCGCGACGGCGGCGACCAGCGCCTGGGTGCCGTCGCCGCCCGCCACGCCGAGCAGGTCGGCGCCCTCGGCGACGGCCCGGCGGGCCAGCTCGCCCACGTCCTGCGGGACGGAGGTGTCCAGCAGGATCACCCGGGTGCCCAACTCCTCGGCCCTGCGGACCAGGTGGAAGCGCCCGACCTTCCCGCCGCCGGACTTCGGGTTCATGATCAGGACCGGTCGGCGGGGCGCCGGCGCCTCCCGCTCGGGCATCGGCCGGGGCGGGCGGGCCGCCGCCAGCGCGGAGCGGGCCAGGGCCAGGGCGGCCAGCCACAGGAAGAGCGCCAGCGTCACCGGCAGCAGCACCTCGGCGACGACCGCCAGCGCCAGCGCCCCGAGCGGCCCGGCGACCGCGAGCACCGCGCCGGCCCACCGGGCCACCCCGCGGTGGGACAGCGCCCACCACCCGCCGACGGCCACCAGCACCAGGGCGAGGGCCTCGGCGAGCAGCACCAGCAGCCCGTGCAGGCCGGTGAAGGCGAGGACGACGAGCGCGGCCAGCGCGCACAGCAGCGCGATCCGCGCGAGGTTGCGCGGGCCGCGGCCCTGCGCCGTGGTCATCGGCTCCCCGTCTCGTCCGCTCTTCGCCACCGTCCCGCCTCCCCTTCTCCCGCGCCGGGGCCGCGCTGTCCCGGCCGCGGCGGGCGGGCAGCGCCGGGTGCCGCGGCCGGGGTGCGCGGTGCCCGCGGCGGGGCGCCGTCCGTCCGGGTCACGGTAACCGGCGCGGGGCGGCGCCCGCGTGTCGCTCGGGCGCGACGCGCGGGCGCGGGCGGGGACCGGCGGGGCGGGCGAGCGGTCGGGGCGAGTGGGCAGGTCAGGCGCGGGGCCGGATGCGCGCGCGAGGGCGGGCGGCCACCAGAATGGTGCGGACAGTTGCTCGCGGTACAGCGTCGTACGGAGCTCGACGTTCCAGAGAAAGCGAAAACCCCACCATGGATCTCGGCGTGCGCTGGAAGCTGCACGGTGACGGGCGCACGCCCGCGCCGGGGGCGGTCGTCCGCCCCGACGAACGGCTCTCCTGGCCCCGCACGGTAGGGCTCGGCGCCCAGCACGTGGTGGCCATGTTCGGCGCGAGCTTCGTGGCGCCGGTGCTGATGGGTCTGGACCCCAACCTGGCGATCATGATGTCCGGCGTCGCGACCGTGATCTTCCTGCTGGCCACCCGCGGCCGGGTGCCCAGCTACCTCGGCTGCTCGCTGTCCTTCGTCGGGGTCGCCGCGGTGATCCGGGCCCAGGGCGGCACCAGCGCGACGGTCACCGGCGCGGTGCTCGTGGTCGGGGCGGCGCTGTTCCTGGTGGGCGTGGCGGTGCAGTACTTCGGGGCGCGGATCATCCACGCGGTGATGCCGCCGATCGTCACCGGCGCCGTCGTCATGCTGATCGGCTTCAACCTCGCCCCGGTGACCGCCTCGACGTACTGGCCGCAGGACCAGTGGACGGCGCTGCTGGTGATGCTGTTCACCGGGCTCGCGGTGGTGTGCCTGCGCGGCTTCTGGTCGCGGGTGGCGATCTTCCTGGGGCTGGTCTTCGGGTACGGGATCTCCTGGGTCTTCGACCGGGTCTTCGGGAAGATCCACTCGGTGGACGCCGGCGGGCACCTGACCGACCACTGGCGCCTGGACCTGTCGGGCGTCGGCAAGGCGGACTGGATCGGCCTGCCCGCCTTCCACGGCCCCTCCTTCCAGTGGTCCGCGGTGCTGGTGGCGCTGCCGGTGGTGATCGCGCTGGTCGCCGAGAACGCCGGGCACGTCAAGGCGGTCGGCGAGATGACGGGCAGCAACCTGGACGACAAGCTGGGCACCGCGATCTCGGCCGACGGCATCGGTTCCATGCTCTCCACCGCGCTCGGCGGCCCGCCCAACACCACATACTCCGAGAACATCGGCGTGATGGCCGCCACCCGCGTCTACTCCACCGCCGCCTACTGGGCCGCGGCCGGCTTCGCCCTGCTGTTCGGGGTGTGCCCGAAGTTCGGCGCCGTGGTCGCCGCGATCCCCGGCGGGGTGCTCGGCGGCATCACCGTCATCCTCTACGGCATGATCGGCCTGCTCGGCGCGCAGATCTGGATCAAGTCCGGGGTGGACCTGCGCAACCCGCTGAACCTGGTGCCGGCGGCCGCGGGCATCATCATCGGCATCGGCAACGTGACGATGAAGTTCACCGACACCTTCACCCTCAGCGGCATCGCGCTCGGCACCCTGGTCGTCATCACCGGCTACCACGCCCTGCGGGCACTGGCCCCGGCGCACCTGAGGACCCAGGAGCCGCTGCTGGACGAGGGCACCTCCTCCTACGACGAGGGGGCCGGGGAGAGCCGGCAGCGCCCGTAGCCCGCACGCTTGACGCCGCGGGGGCCGGGCGGGGGCCGGGGGGGGCCCCCCCCGGGGGGGGGGGGGGGGGCGCCCGCCCCCCCCCCCCCCCCCCCGCCCCGCGCGCCGGACCCCGCCCCCGCCCGCTTGCCGCCGGGGGCCGGGCCGGTCCCCGGGCCGGGCCCGCGGCGTCGGGCGTGCGGGTGTCAGACGTCGCCGAACTCGCCGCCGCGGACGGCGGCGACGAACGACTCCCAGGCCTCGGCCGGGAAGACCAGGGCCGGCCCGTGGGGGTCCTTCGAGTCGCGGACCGGCATCACACCGGCGAACCCGGGCGCCACCTCAACGCAGTTGCCCCCGTTGTTGGAGTACGAGGACTTGACCCAGCCTCCGGCCAGGTCTGTGTGGTCGGTCATGATGCCTCTCTCAAGCGTCGCCGAACTCGCCACTGCGAACAGCGATGACGAACGACTCCCAGGCCTCGGCCGGGAAGACGAGAGCCGGCCCCTGAGGATCCTTCGAGTCACGCACGGGAGTCAGACCGGGGAAGTCCGCGGTGACCTCCACGCAGTCACCGCCATTGTTGGAGTACGAGGACTTGACCCAGGAGGCTCCTGACAGGTCTACGTGGTCGGTCATGCTTGGAATTCCTTTCGGGCCCTGCGGATCATCGCCTGGGATGCGGCCTTCGGAAGCGCTTCCACCAGCAGCTGATCGTAGTCACTTTCCCATCCCGCGACTGCCGCACGCGACCGCTCAAGATGCCCTCTCGCTGTCGACTCCGCATACCCTACGACCGTGTGGTCCGGGAGGTTCAACAGAACCACCGGCAGTGTGAACGAAAGGTTCTCCCCGATGCTGAACGGTGCTATCTGCACAGTGACGTTGGGGCGTTCGGCCAAGTCCTCGAGGTGTTGCAGTTGCTCGGCCATGACCTGAGGACCGCCGATAGGGCGCAGCAACACCCCTTCTTCGATCACGGCATGAAGCGCCGGCGGATTTTTCTGATGCAGGATCTCCTGGCGCAGAGCGAGGTAGTCGGTTCGCTCGTCGGCCTCGGCTGAGGTGATCGCACCGCGTCTGACGGCTGCCTGTGCCAGCGCCCTCGCATACGCGGGAGTCTGGAACAAACCAGGCACGATGATCAGGCCGACCGTTCGCAGCCGCCTACACCGAGCCTCGGCGTCAGCGAACTCGGCGAACCCCTCAAGAAGCGCCGCCCGGCTGAATCGCCGCCACAGTTCGTAGAACCGTTGGCCAGTTCCGAACACCTCATCGGCCTTAACAGCCAAGGACCGTGTTGGGGAACGCCTCCCGTTCTCGACATATGAAATGTGCGCGCCCGAGTACCCCAGCCGACTGGCCGTCTCGGCCTGCGACCAACGCTTTGCCCGCCGTGACCTGCGAAGTTCCTGGCCGAAGCGCACCTGCGGTGTTTCCTGGGCGTCAACTCCAGCTTCGGCCATTACCGTTCGACTCCTTCACACGACATTGCTGTCAAGGGTAAGACGCTGGCAATCGTAGGGGCGATCGCGCCACCATGGCTACGCCAGGTCATCTACCGAGCGCGTAGCGCAACCGGTGCCCGGGCCGTCGATTCCTCACGTCTGGAGCAGAGTTGAGCACGACCAGCCTCTTGTCCCGTCCCCCCGCCCGACGCTGTGGCCAGCAGGTCTTCGTGCTGCGCGAGGACCCCGACGAGCGGGACGAGTTCTTCGTCCTGCTGGTCGACTCCGCCCACCGGGACGGCCTGGTCCTGCCCGGCGGCAGCGCCGAGCAGGACGAGCTTCCGCACCTCGCGGCGCGCCGGCACCTGGAGACGCAGACCGGGCTCGTCATCGCCCTACGGACGATCCTCACGATCGACTACGTGCCCGCCGCGAAGGACCCCGAGGGCGTCAACTTCGTCTACGCGGGCGGGATGATCACTCCCCGGCAGGCCGAGGCCGTCGGCCACCACCAGCCGCCAGAGGGCATCCGCGCTTTGCGCTGGGTGCCCCAGTTCAGGCTGCGGGAGGTCATGGCAGACGAGGAGTACCGACGCGTCGACGACGCGTGGGACGCCTGGGAGCACGGCGCCGGTCTTCCGCTGCTCGTGCGGGGTGTCCCGGTGCCGGTCGGCTGATCAAGGACCTGGGACCTGCGGCCTCGCCCTCGGCAACTGTCCGCGCCTGGCAGTGCCGGGCATGCGGCGTCTGGCCGGACCGGGATATCCACGCCGCCGTCACCCTGGCCACGGCCGCCGGACTGGCGGTGTCAGCCCGTGGAGCGCAGGTAAGGCCGGGGCTCGTCCCGGCACAGCGCGTTGAAGCAGGAACCCACCGAGACGGTCAGACGACCGCGGTAGGAATCTTTGCCGCCTTGGAGCTGTCCGGACGATCACGTGATTGGTTCGCCTGCCGCTCGTTGGACTTGGCATGGGGCGGGATCAGCGGCGTGTTGTCGGATGCTGAGCGGGAACGGCTCAGGCCGTTCCTGCCGGCGACGCGACCACATGACCCAGGAGAGGCCGCCCCCAAGCGGGACAGCCTCTCCATCAGCACGATCTACATCAACTTCCAGGCGCGCGCCGTGGCCCGGCGTGGGAGCTCCCGGCCGGGTGCGGGCGGCAGCCCGATCCGAGCCAGGTCGGTGCGTTCGTCGTTGGGCGCATCGAGGGACTTCGCGTGCCTGGCCGCATCGACGGAACCAGGTCCGTGGATGGTGAGTTCGAAGTCCTGGTGCGCCTTGACGTCCGGAGCGAACGGCAGGCGGATCCGCCCGTCCGCGACCAGACGGCGCACCTCGGCCCGGCTCAGGCCGAGACCGAGCTGGAGCAGCCGCTCCACCCGGACCGGCGCGGGCAGCTCGAAGCGCACCTGCACCGAGAGCGGGTTCGGGTCGTCGAGCGCGTACAGCGGCGTGCGGGTCTCCAGCTCCCACGTCCCCGTCCAGTCGAGCCGGTACCGGTTCTTCGCCGCGAGCGACGCGCTCATCACCAACTCCCGTACCGCTGTCGGTTCGTTGATCTCGTACGCCACCAGCCGGGCCGGCTCCACCGTCGAGACGTGGACGCGCTCGTGGACGGGTCCGGTCGCACGTCGCGCAGCTCAGCAGCAGCCAGACGTCGAGCAGCTTGCCGTTCGCGTTGGCGCGGATCTTCCCCGAGGCGCGGTGCCGCATGCCGGGACAGTCCGGGCAGGACCGGACGACGGTGGGCAGGGCGGACTGACGCACGGCCCACAGGGCCTTGCGGTCGGTATTCATGTGTGTTGGATGCTTTCAGGACTCAGCAGGAGGGCCTGCCGAACTCACTCGGCGGATCCCGCTCTCTGACGGATGCTCACGAGGGGCGCGGCCCATCGCCCCGGGGCCGGGTCTTCAGGCTCCGAGGTCGATCGCGCGACAGGTACGTACTACGTGGCAGTCATCAAAAGTCCATGCGGGTGATCATGATCGAGACGGCGGCCCGCGGCAACCGAATTCCCCCGTGCTCTCCGCCGGTGGTCGCGCGCCGCTCGATTCGGTCAGGTGCGGCGTCGTTGACACGGCGGCCCCTGCGGCTGCCGGGCGCGCCGGGTTGTGGGGCAGGCCACACCCCGGGCGGGTTTGGGTTCGTGCGGGTGAGAAGGGTCACGCCGCTCCGGCGGCCTGGTGGTGGCGCGGTGCCCGGGGGGCCGCAGGGCCCGGCAGGACTGGGCGGGCCCTGGGTCGGGGTGGTCGAAGGGCCTGTCCGTTTCGGGACCAAGGTCATCGATCCGGTTGACCTTCGACCTCGCGGTGATCACGGCGGGTCCGGGCAATCGTGGACGGTCGCCCGGTGTGTCCGGGCGGGGCGCCGTCCACGGTGGGCGGCGCCGTTCCCTGCCGTCTACCCGGCGCACGGCGCGTGGAATGCGATCCGTACGCTCCGGAGGACCCCGAAACCCATGTCCCAGACCATCGACAACGCCCCGTATACCGCCTTCCACCGCAGGTTGGCCCTCGCCTGCTCGGGTGGGCCGCTGCTCGACGGCTACATCCTGAGCATCGTCGGCGTCGCCCTGATCGGCATGCGCCCCGACCTCGGCCTGTCCACCGCGCAGGTCAGCCTGATCGGTGCCGCCGCGCTGGTGGGCATGTTCGTCGGCGGCGCCCTGTTCGGCGTGCTGACCGACAAGATCGGCCGGGAGGTGATGTACACCGCCGACCTGCTCGTCATGGTGGCCTGCTCGGTGCTCTCCTTCTGGGTGGACGCGGTGTGGGCGATCGCCGTGCTGCGCTTCGTGCTCGGCATGGCGGTGGCCGCCGACTACCCCATCGCCACCTCCCTGCTCGCCGAGTGGCTGCCCGCCAAGCACCGCGGGCGGCTGCTCGGCCAGCAGATCGTCGCCTGGTACGCCGGCTCGGTGCTCGCCTACGTGGTGGGCTACCTGTTCCTGGAGCTGGCCGGACCGGGCAGCTGGCGGTGGATGCTGGCCAGTTCCACGGTGCTGTGCGTGGTCTTCCTGGTGATCCGGCGCGGCTCGCCGGAGTCGCCGCGCTGGCTGGCCGCGAACGGGCGGGTCGGTGACGCGGTGCGGGTGGTGGAGAAGCACCTCGGGGTGCGCGTCGACGGCCGTGAGCTGATGCCGGACCCGGCCGCGCGCGCCCGCAGCGCCGGCGGGCTGCGGCTGCTGATGACCCCGCCCTACCGGCGGCGCACCCTGTTCTGCGGCCTGTTCTTCCTGTGCCAGGTCGGCCCGCTGTTCGCGATGCTCACCTTCGGCCCGCAGATCCTCTCCTCCTTCGGCATGCCGGGCGGCACGGTGATGGAGACCCTGGGCACCGGGCTGGTCAGCCTGGTCTTCCTGCTCGGCTGCTACCCGGCGCTGCGCCTGATCGACACCCGGGGCCGGCGCCCCGTCATCATCTGGTCGTTCGCGCTGATGACCGTCCCGCTGGCCCTGCTGGGCGTGTGGCCCACCGCCCCGGCCGCCGTGGCGCTGACCGCGCTGTGCGCGTACGCGTTCCTGTGCGGCGGACCCAACGTGCTCGACTGGACCTACCCGAACGAGCTGTTCCCGACCGAGATCCGGGCCACCGCCGTGGGCGTGGCCACCTCGGTGAGCCGGATCGGCGCGGCCGTGGGCACCTACCTGCTGCCGCTGTCGCTGTCCGGCCTCGGCACCGGCCCGACGATGCTGATCGCCGCCGGGACCACGGCCGTGGGCCTGCTGGTGTGCGCCCTGTGGGCCGAGGAGACCCGCGGCACCTCGCTGGGCGCCGCTCCGGCCGCCGCCGCCCAGGGCCCGGCCCCGGCCGTCCCGTCCCAGCGCGTGCCCCAGCCGGCGCGCTGACCGGCAGCGCGCACCGGCCGCGGTACGTGGCCTGCGCGGCCTGCGCGGCCTGCGCGGCCTGCGGTTGAACGGCGGCGCCGCCTGGGAGGCTTCCCGGGCGGCGCCGTTGTGCTCACCGCCCGCCGACTCCCCCTCCCCGGCGCCGGTTCGGCGCGGGCCGGCCAGACGGGGCGGCGGACAGGCGCTCCAGGGTGGCGAAGTAGGCGCCCCACGCGGGTTGTTGGGAGCCGAGCGGGTGGGGCGGGAGGGGGTCGTCACGCTCGACGCCGGCGGGCAGCTTGCCGGTGACGGGCCTGAGCGGGCGTCCGCCCCGGCGGGCGAGGTGCGTCCAGAAGCCGACGGCGAGCGGCGCGGTCGCCACGCCCGCGGGCGCGGGCCAGGGCTGACCGGTCTGCGGGTGGCGCGGCACCACGGCGATGTCCGGAAGGGGATCGGGCAGGAGCAGGCCCGGTCCGGCCAGGGCCGCGCGCTTGGCCGGACCCGCTGCGGGCAGCAGCCGGTCGAGGCGGGCCCGGAAGGCGTCGGCGAGGGGGCCGTCGGGCAGGGCGACGGGCGAGCCGTCTGCGGTGGCGACCAGGTGGGCGAGCGTCACGGCCGTCTCCGACGCCCAGCGCGGGTCCCACCGCCCGGCCGCGTCCCACGGCTCGGCGGCGCACCACCAGTGGGTGAGCGAGGCCCAGTCGGCCACCGGCCGCACCGGGCCCGCGGGCACCGCGCGCACCGCGGCCGGTTCGAGCCAGGTGGCCTGCCACAGGGAACAGGCGTCGATCCTGGTCGCCACCTTCCGGCCGCAGCCGGCGCAGGTGAGGTTCGGGCCGTAGCGACCGTCGATGCCGCAGCAGGCGCCGGGCTCGCCGCGCTGGAGCAGGACGGTGCCGTGGGCGTCGCCGGGGGCGATCACGATCGAGCGCTCCGCCCGGGCGGGGTCCTCGTCGACGGCGTAGGTGCCCGGTTCCATGAGGACGGGCATGGGGTGGCCGTTGCCGTAGGGCATGCCGGCGTAGACGGGGTAGGGGACCCGCGACAGCGGCGCGGTCAGCGCGGTGCCGCATCCCCCGCACGTGAAGACCTCCACGTGTGCGCTCCTTTCTCGCCGCGGCGGCGGGTGCGCGCCTCCCGCCCGGGTGGGGGCGGGTGGGGCGGCCCCGCGGCGCCCTTGAATTTACCGTCCCGTGCAACTATTGTCGGGACACATAACGTGCACCTGCAAGCGGCTGCGGGGCATTGGCTCCCGCCGCCGATCCCACCGGGAGTCCGACTTGAGCACCGATCTCTTCACCCCGATCACCCTGCGGGAGCTGACCGTCCCCAACCGGGTCTGGATGCCGCCGATGTGCCAGTACAGCGCCGCACCGGACGGCGAGGCGGCCGGGGCACCCACGGACTGGCACTTCGCCCACCTGGCGGCGCGGGCCGCCGGCGGCACCGGGCTGATCATCGTGGAGGCCACCGCCGTCAACCCCGAGGGGCGCATCAGCCCGTATGACCTCGGCCTGTGGAACGACACCCAACGCGAGGCGTTCCGGCGGATCGCCTCCTTCCTCAGGGAACAGGGCACCGTCCCCGCCGTCCAGCTCGCCCACGCCGGACGCAAGGCCTCCACCGAGCGGACCTGGGTGGAGCGCGGACGCGCCCTGCGCCCGGACGAGGAGCACGGCTGGCAGCCGCTCGCCCCCAGCGCCACCGCCTTCTCCCCCGAGCACAGCACCCCCGACGAGCTGACCGTCGATCAGATCCAGGGGATCGTCGCGGACTTCGCCGCCGCCGCCCGGCGCGCGCTGGACGCGGGCTTCCAGGCGGTCGAACTCCACGGCGCCCACGGCTACCTGATCCACCAGTTCCTCTCTCCCCAGAGCAACCACCGCACCGACGCCTACGGCGGCACCTTCGAGGGCCGCATCCGCTTCGCGCTGGAGGTCGCCGACGCGGTGCGCGCGGTGTGGCCCGAGGAACTGCCGCTGTTCTTCCGCGTCTCCGCGACCGACTGGCTGAGCGAGAACCCCGAGGACGGCCGCGAGGGCTGGACCTCGCAGGACACCGTCCGCCTCGCCAAGGAGCTCCAGGCCCACGGCGTGGACCTGCTGGACGTCTCCACCGGCGGCCTCGTCCCCGACGCCCGCATCGAGGCCGCGCCCGGCTTCCAGGTGCCCTTCGCCGAGGCCGTGCGCCACGGGGCCGGCCTGCCGGTCGCCGCCGTCGGCCTGATCACCGACCCCGTCCAGGCCCAGGACATCGTCGCCTCCGGCCGCGCCGACGCCGTCCTGCTCGGCCGCGAACTGCTGCGCAACCCCTCCTGGGCCCGCCACGCCGCCGCCGAACTCGGCGGCGAGGTCCACTCCCCCCTCCAGTACCACCGCGCCTGACGGCCGCCCACGGCGGCAGGGCACCCGCAGAGGCCGGGCGCGTCCGCGGGCGCCGTGCGCGTCCGAGGGTGCCCTGCGCGTCCGAGGGTGCCCTGCGCGTCCGCGGCGCCCGGGCCTCCCGCTGCGCCGGGAAGGGGCGGCGCGGGGGGCCGGGGCGGGCGGCAGGCGGCGGGCGGTCAGGCGAGCAGGTCGGACTGGAGGGTGACGACCTGGCGGAACGCCGCGGTGGGCACGCCCCGGGGGTTCGTCATGGTGATGACGGCCAGGACGTCGGAGGCCGACAGGTACGCCAGACGGGCGGTCGGCAGGCCCTTGCCGGCACTCTCCGCGGAGTCCTTGAGAGTCACGTCCACGCCCTCGACCGCGTCCCAGTCGCCGTGCGGGGCGGTCTTCGCGTCGGGCGCGGCCTTGAGCGGGCTCTCCGAGCGCGCGGTGGAGAAGGTGCTCCAGGCCTCACCCGAGGAGCCGAAGCGCAGCAGCCGGATCTGCGTGCGGGTGCCGTCGGAGGCCGTCCACTCCCGGACGGTGGCCGCGCGGCACGCGTTCTCCAGGAGCACCGCGCGCAGCTTGGCCGGGTCCTTCTGCTCGGCGAGCAGCGCGTCGCAGGGCACCCAGGAGGCCGGGGACGTCCCGGCGGCCGCCGAAGGGGCGCCGCCGGCGCCCGCGGTCGCCGGCGGCGCGGCGGTGGCGGTGGCGGTGGCGGTGGCGGTGGCCGACGGCGCGGCGGTGGCCGACGGCGCGGCGGAGGCGGAGGGGGTGGCGGTGGGCACCGGGAAGACGGGCGCGGCCACGGAGCCGCCGGCCTCCTTGGGCGCGGGCAGCAGCAGGTAGCGCAGGTCCGCGTAGTGGGGCACCTTGCCCTTGGCGTCCGGCGCGGGCTTGCCCGAGGGCAGCGGCGGCAGGGTCAGCGGCGGGAAGGTGTAGCGGCCGTCGCCGGCGGTGGCCAGGCCGGGCAGGTCGGTGCGCTCGGGCGCGGTGACGGCCATCGCGGCTCCGGTGCCGGCGAGGGCGAACACCAGCACGGCGCAGCTCCAGCGCACCGCGGCCCTGCGGCGGCGGGTGCGCCGGGCGGCCCGCTCCTCGGAGCTCTCCGGGGTCGTGCCGGTTTCCTGCGCTCCGGCGGCCTGCCCGGCCTCGGGGGCCGGGACGGGCTCGGGGACCTGCGCGGGCTCGGGGGCCGGGACGGGCTCGGGGACCTGCGCGGGCTCGGGGGTCTGCGCCGCGTCGGGGGCCGGGGCGGCCGGGTCCGGGGCGGGCTGCGGCGACTGCGGTGCGGGCTGCGGTGGCTGCGGCGCGGCGGGCTGGTCGGTCATACGGACGCTCCCGGGAGGGCGAGGCGGTCGAGCTGCATGGTGAAGAGGGCGACGATCTTGTCCTTGGGCAGAGGCGCCAGGCCCTCGGTCTCCATGATCACCAGGAGGTCGCCCTCGGCGGCCGAGCACTCCATGCGGTCGATCGGCGCGGATGGCGGTGCCGGCATCAGGTAGCAGTGCGCCTCGGGGTGGCCGGAGATCGACGGGCCGACGCGGAAGATCCCGGTGTCACCGGTGAACATCGCCGTGTACTCGTTGATCTTCTGCACCTCCTGCTGGTTGAACTGGCGCAGCCGGATGCCGATCACCAGGTCGTCCCCGCCGCTGCGGTAGGTCCGTACGCCGGTGCCCTTGACGTGCAGGCCCTCCCAGTAGGAGCGCAGCCGCTCGCGCTTGTCCTTGGGGATCTGCTGGAGTTCGGCCTCCAGTTCACCCGCCAGCTGCTCGGTGCCGTACTCGGTGTCGTTGCCGTAGCCGCCCTGGTCCGGGCCGAGTTCGTAGCCGGCCGGGACCGGCAGCAGCAGGTCGCGCAGGGAGCCGAAGTGGCTGCCGTTGGACTTGGCGCCGAACGGCGTGGCGCTGGCCGTCGGGGCGGGCGCGCCGGTGGGGCCGGCGGTGGCGGCCGGGGCCGCGTCGTCGTACTGGGTCTTGATGATGCCGACGCCGATGGCCACGCCGACCAGTGCCGCCGCGACGGTCGCGGCCCCGGCGCGCAGCAGGCGGCGCGAGGCGGAGCGGGGCGCGGCGCTCTCGCCGTGGGGCTGTCCGGTCGCGCTCTCGTCGTGGGACGGTCCGGTGGCGCTCTCGTCGTGGGACTGCTCGGGGAACGGCTGCTGCTCGGGGGCGGGCGGCGTGGCAGCCGACGCGGTGGGCGGGCCTGCGGGCGGGGACGTGGGCGGGGCGGCCGGGGTTCCGGTCACGGTGTCGTCGGTCATATCATCCGCTCCCACTGCTGCTTGGCGAGGTCCTTCAGGACCGCGGCGTCCACCGGCTTGGGGCTGAAGACCTCCACCGTCATCTGCACCGTGCCGCGCTTGGCGGTGGCGAGGCCGTAGTAGTACTGCTCCTGGGTGTCGGACCAGCGCATGGGCAGGTCGTACACCGTGGCGCCGCCGTTGGCGTCGTCGGCGAAGGACTCCGCGCGGAAGGCCTTCGCCTCCTCGGCGTGGTCGGGCGCGTACTGGGTGAGCAGGACCCGGTACCTGATGTCGTCCTTCTTCCAGTCCACTTCGGCCGCGCGCCGGAAACCGGAGGCGTTGAGGCTCTTGAACGTGACGTCGGGGCGGCCGCTGTGCTCGGCGAGGTCACCGGCCGACATCCAGCTCGGCTTGTCCGGGAAGTCGCTCCAGGGGCCGCTGCCCTCCGGGGCGCTGACCAGCAGTTTGGTCAGGTCGCCGTCGATGGCGAGCGGGGCGGGCTGCTCGGCGGCGAAGGCGGCCGCGTCGACCGTCCGGGCCGGGTAGGACGGGCGGGCGACCTGGAGCCCGGGCAGCGGCGTGGGCGGGCGCTGGGCCTGGACGGCGTAGCCGACGCCGACGCCGGCCAGCGCGCCCAGGACCAGGGCGCAGGCGCACAGCAGCACCGGGCGTGGACGGCGCGGGGCGCGCGGCGCGGCCTCGGCGGCGGCCGGGGTTTCCGGGGTGGTGGCCGGGGACTCGGGGGTGGTGGCCAGAGGCTCGGCGGCGGTGGCCGGGGGCTCGTGGGTGGCGTGGGCCGGTGCGGCCGGCTGCGGCTGCGACGCGGGCGGTGCGTCGGCCGGCGCGTCGCCCGGCGCGGGCGGCGGCTGCGCGGGTTCGGTGGTCACGGAAGGGGCTCCAGAACGAGGGGTGAAGGGTGCGGCGGAGGGGCGGGGCGCGGGCTCAGCCGGAGGCGAGCCACTCGCGCTGGCGCTTCATCAGGTCATTGAGCAGCGCCTTGTCCGGGGTGCCCTTCACCTCGACGTCGACGGTGTACTGGACGTCGCCCTGGCTGCCGATGCCGCTCATCGAGCCGGTGTACGTCTCGTTCTTGGGCTTCTTGCGGAAGCCGTGGGCGTTCGGGTCGCCGTCGATGTCGATCGGTTCCTGCGACTTGATGGTGTAGCCCCTGACGAACCTGCTGGCGGTGTCGGCGGAGCCGAAGTGCAGCAGGGTGACGGTCACTTCGGCCTTGCCGTCGGCCGTCCGGTAGGTGCGGACGGCGCCGTCCTTGTAGCCGAGGCCGGTGAGGAGGGAGTCGATGTCATCGGGCTTGCCGAACATCTCGGCGACGTCGTCGCGGGTCATCGCCATCCCGTCCGCGGGCCCGTACGACTCGCCGCCGTCGGGAATCGGGAGCAGGAAGTAGCGCAGGTCGCCCTCGTGCTTGGAGCCGTTGACCGTGCCCTTGACGGTGCTGGCGGGCTTGGGGTCGGCCGGGGCGGCGGTCGGCACCGGTACCGGTACCGGGACGGCGGAGGGCGTCGCGCTCGCGGCCGCCGAAGCGGTGGTGGCCCGGGCGGGCGCGGCGGCGGCCGGGCGGGGGTCCGGCTTGCCGACGGCGACGGTGAGCGTGGCGCTGGCCGCCGTGACGGCGAGCAGCCCCGCGGTGGCCAGCGCCACCGTGACGGCCCGCGGCAGGCGCCGCGGAGCCGGCGCGGCAGCGGACTCGACGACGGCCTCGGGCGCGGCCTCGAACTCGGGCGCGGCCTGGAGCTCGGGCGTGGGCTCGACAGCGGGCGCGGGCGCGGCCTGGGCGACGGCCTCGGGCGCGACGGCCTCGGGCGCGGCGGGCGCGGACTGCGGCGCGGCGGGCTGCGGCGGTGCGGTGGGCGCCGGCGGCGGCTCGGTGGAAGCGCTCTCGTTTTCGGGCGCGGGCAAAGGAGTCCCCCAAGGGAAAAGTGGATTTCGCACGCGGACCACTCTCGGATTCCGCTCCCCTGCGGTTGTCCGGACCGTCCATCACGTGTCTCAGCAGGCATTATGAGAGCCCGTTGACACGGGTGCCAACAAATTCAATCACCGCACTCCAGATCATTGGCCGTAAACCGGACACGCCGTGATCCAAACGCAACCCGCCCGGTGTGCCGCGAAGGCGGCCGGGGCCGGTGCGGGCCGACCGGCGCTGGCGGCCCCCGCACGGCGGCCGGCATGGCCGCCTGGCGGCCTGGCCCCGGACGGGCTGGCGGCGGGTCGTTGCGGCGCGGGTTCGGGCGCGAAGGCCGCTCGGGGTCCTACGGTTCTTGCCGTGGTCACCGGCCGGCCGGTCGGGACCGGCGCGAGAGAGGACTGACGCCATGGGTGTTCCCGCGGACGAGGCCGGCTGGCGGCAGGAGCGGTTCGAGCGGGGCATGGAGACGATGGCCCGGGTCAGCGGCGAGGCGGGGCGGCGGGTGGTGGAGGCGCTGGCCGACGTCAATCCGGAGCTGGCCCAGCAGATCGTCGGCTGGGGGTTCGGCGAGATCTACAGCCGCCCGCAACTGTCGCCACGTGACCGGCAGTTGGTGACGCTGGGGATGCTGACCGCGCTCGGCGGCTGCGAGCCCCAGCTGGAGGTCCACGTCAACGCGGCACTCGATGTCGGGCTCTCCCCCGTGCAGATCACCGAGGCGCTGCTGCACGCGGCCGGGTACTGCGGTTTTCCCAGGGCACTCAACGCGACCTTCGTCGCCAAGAAGGTCTTCGGCGAGCGCGGGCTGCTGCCGGTCGAGGAGCACTGACGGCCCGCCGCGCCCGGAGCGGCGGGCCGGGGTGCTCCGGGCCGGGCGTGGCGGGTGGGGGCGTCAGTGCTGGGACTCGGAGGCGAGGTCGATCAGGGCGATCAGCCGGGGGCCGACCGAGTCGGGCTCGGCGCACGGGGCCAGGACGGCGGAGCCGACCCTGGGGTAGCGGGTGCCGTCGGCGGCCTGCACCTCGGGCGGCGGGCCGCCGGCCGGGCGGTGCACGTCCTTCTCGGAGAGGGTCGCGGCCCGGACGACTCAGGGGCGCGGGCCGGGGCCGCGGGGATCCGGGGGCGCGGGGGTCCGGGCCCGTGGGGCTCAGGAGTAGGTGATCTCGACCGATTCGATGACCACGTCCTCGACCGGGCGTTCGTTCTCGGTGGGTGCGGTGGCGATCGCGTCCACCACGGCCTTGGAGGCGGCGTCGGCGACCTGCCCGAAGATGGTGTGGCGGCGGTTGAGGTGGGCGGGGGTTCCCACGGTGATGAAGAACTGCGAACCGTTGGTGCCGGGGCCGGAGTTGGCCATCGCCAGCAGGTAGGGCCTGGTGAAGAACAGTTCGGGGTGGAACTCGTCCGCGAAGGCGTAGCCCGGGCCGCCGGTGCCGGTGCCGGTCGGGTCGCCGCCCTGGATCATGAAGCCCGCGATCACCCGGTGGAACAGGGTGTTGTCGTAGTACGGGCCGCTGCCCGGCTCGCCGGTGCGCGGGTCGGTGTACTCCTTGGTGCCTTCGGCGAGTTCGACGAAGTTGCGGACCGTCTTGGGGGCGTGGAAGGGGAACAGTTCCAGCCGGATCGGGCCGGCCGTGGTGTGCAGGGTGGCGAACCGGGCCGTGGCCACGGGTGTCTCCTCGGGTCGGGCATCAGGACTTCCGGGTGGGAATCCTGGCACAGTGGGGGGTTCGCGGCCGAACCGGGCGGCCGGCGGGCGAGGAGGGGGTGGCCGTGGTGGTGGGTGCGGTGCTGGTCGCGGTGCTGGTGCTGGTCGTGGCGGGGTGCGGGTGCGTGGTGTGGGCCGAGCGCGGCGGGCCGCGTTGGGCGCGCGCGGCCGCGGCCGTCACGCTCGGCGCGGGAGAGGTGCTGCGGCGTCTTGAGCGGGGTCGGCGCCGCGAGCGCGCGCGGCGCCGGCGCGTGACCGGCGGCGGGGACGGGGACTGAGCCCGGCGCGCGGCAACCCGGGGCGCGCGTATCCCCGGCCGTCGCCGTGACGGCGGCGACGGCCGGGGACGTACGGGGTGTCAGCTCTCGCTGGTGCGGCGGCGGGAGACGGCGACCAGCGCGGCCCCGGCGGCCAGGGCCGCGGCGGCGCCGCCGGCCTCCCAGCCGAGCCCGTCGGTGCCGGTGGCGGCGAGCGTGCCGCCGGCCGCGGTGGTGACCGCGGTCGCGGAACCCGTGGTGGCGGAGCCCGTGGTGACGCTCGTGCCGGTGGTGTCGGCGGTGCCGGTCCCGGTCAGGGCGGCCGGCTGGACGCTCTGCTGGGCGCCCTGGTCCTGCTGCCCGGCGCCCCTGCCGTCCGACGAGCCGGCGCCCTTGCCGTCCGGCTTGTCAGCAGGCTTGTCTTCCGGCTTGTCGGCGGGCTTGTTCGCGGCGGCCTCGTCCACGGCGCGGGCCTTGGCCCAGCCCGCGTCGAGGAAGGCCAGGACGGCTTCGTAGCCGCCGTCCAGCGCCTTGCCGGCAGCCTCGCGCACGGCCGGGCCGCCGGTGGACATGATCCGGGCGACCTTGACCCGGTTGTCGTCCGCGCGCAGCCTGGGCAGTTCGACCGTCAGGAAGTGCGCCAGGTCCGCCGGGGTGCCGTTGAGCGCCTTCTGGGCGGCCTCGGCGGTGTAGCTGCTGATGCTCTTGTCCGCCAGGACGGCCAGCACCGCGACGCGGTCGTCCTCGGCCTGGGCGGCGGGCCAGCCCACCTTCAGGAACGTCGCGACGTCCTCGTCGCTGCCGTTCAGCGCCTTGCGGGCGGCCTCGCGCACCGCGCGGCCGCCGGAGGACAGGATCTGGGCGACCTTCACCTGGTTGTCCGCGGCGCGCAGCCTGGGCAGCTCGACCGCCAGGAAGTGCCGCATCTGGGCGGCGGTGCCCTGGAGCGCCTTCGAGGCGGCCTCGCGCACCCCGGGCCCGGTCTCCTTGTCGGCGAGGATCCGCTGGATCTCGGCGCGGTCGCGCTGCTCCTGGCCGTCGGCGTCCTCGGCGGGCGTGGCGTCCGGGGCGGAGCCGGAGGCGGTGTCGGGGCCGGCGATCCCGGTCGGCTGGGGGGCGTCGGCCGCCGAGGCCGTCGAGGGGAACAGGACGGCGGGGGCGAGAACGGCGGCCGCGACGACGGCGGACACCCGGGGCAGCTTCATGCAGAGGAACCTGCTGCTTCCTGTGAAGAGATCATGAACGCCCACAGCATAAGTCTTCTTGTATGTTCGCCCTACCGGATATCCGGCGCTGCCCCGCGGGGCCCGCGAGGGCGCCCCCCGCCCGGCCGCAAGGCGCCGCTAGGGTGGGGCGGATGAGCTTCCATCTGGTCGTCGGACACGGGCCCGCCGGGGCCGCCACCGCCCGGCTGCTGGCCGGACAGGGCCACGAGGTGCGGGTGGTCACCCGCACCGGAGGTCCCGGCGGGCCGGCCGTCGAGGGCGTCGAGCACCTCGCCCTGGACGCGAGTGACCCGGTGCGGCTGGCGCGGGCCGCCCGCGGCGCCGTCGCCATCCACGGCTGCGCCGCCCCGCCGCTGCCGCAGTGGGCCGGGCGCTGGCCGGCCCTGGTCTCCGCGCTGTGCGCGGCGGCCGAGGACAGCGGCGCGGTCCTGGTCCTGCTCGGCAACCTGTACGGCTACGGCCCGCGGCCCGACCCCGCTCGCCCGATGACCGAGGACCTGCCGCTGGCCGCGACCGGCCCCAAGGGGCGGGTGCGGGCGCAGGCCTGGGAGCGGGCGCGGGCGCTGCACGAGGCCGGGCGGATCCGGGCCGTGGAGGTGCGGGCCTCGGACTTCTTCGGACCGGGTGTCACCGACGGCGGCCACCTGGCCGCCCGGGTGGTGCCGGCGCTGCTCGGGGGCCGCCCGGTCACGGTGCTCGGGAATCCGGACGCCCCGCACAGCTGGACCTACCTACCGGACGTGGCACGGGCGTTGGTCGAGGTCGCGGGCGAGGAGCTGGCCTGGGGCCGGGCCTGGCACGTGCCCACCGCGCCCGCCGCCTCCGCCCGCGCCATGGTCTCCCTCCTGGCGGCGCAGGCCGGCACCGGCCCGGTCGCGGTGCGCCGCCTGTCGCCCGTCCTGCTCGGCGCGGCCGGGCTGTTCTCCCCGCTGCTGCGGGAACTGCGGGAGGTCCGCTACCAGTTCGACCGCCCGTTCGTCATGGACTCCCGTGCCTACGAGGCGGCGTTCACGCTCCGGGCCACGCCGCTGCCCGAGCAGGTGGCGGCCACCGTCGCCTGGTGGCGCGAGCGGACGGGGGCGTAGCGGCGCGCCGCCCCTCGACGGTCGGTGGCCGGTGGCCGGTGGCGGGGCGGCGGATGGTGGTGGCCGGTGGCAGGACGGGGCGCGCTCACCTGGTGATGTCGCCGTCCGGCACGTCCCGGACGGTGATCTTTTCGGCCGGCAGGCCGAGGAGTTCGGCGACCGCGGCGCCGATCCCTCCGGCGTCCGCCGTCGGCGCGGGGGCCGACCCGTCGGTGTAGCGCTCGATGGCCGTGTGGAAGTAGGAGGGGTTCCAGGCGCCGACAGCGCCGCTGACGTCGACGGACTGCACCGGCCGGTGGCCGACGACGCGCCGCATCGCCGGGAGGATCTCGTCGGAGGCGTACTTCCCGGGGACCTGGAACAGGCTCGCGTGGCCGCCGACCTTGGCGCCGTCGCGCAGGCGGACGGTGACGACCAGGCAGCTGGTGACGGACGGGTAGGTGATCGTCCCGCGCGGCCCCACCTCGCCGACCTCGCCCTCGGTGATCGAGACGGCCCGCGGGGGCGCCTTGGGCCCGCCGGGCAAAAGCGCCGCCCCGGCGACGGCCGGCCCGTACGCCACCGGCCCGTGCGCCGACGCCCCGTCACTGCCGTGTGCCGCCGCGCCGGCCGCCGTACCGGCGGCCAGGACCAGCGCCAGCGCCGCGACGGCGGCCAGGCCGGCCCCTCCCGCGGACCGCGCGGACACCCTGAACGTCATGAACCCCCCGTTTCGGGACACCGGTCCGCCTCCCGGACCCGCGCACCACGCGCGGCGACACATGCTCCCGGGCACGAACGATCCCGTCAACCGCGGGCCCCGCGCATCAGGCGCCCGCTCGAAGCGAGTCCGCCGCGCGGTAGCCGGCCCGCACGCCGTCGACGAGGACGATGTCGGCCACCATGTGCCGGGTGCGCAGCGGCAGGATGTCCCGGTAGGCGGGCGAGTTCCACCAGGCGCGGGCCCGCTCGAGGTCGGGGAACGCGATGACGATCGTGCCGCCCTGGCCCCACGTGCCCTCGACCGTCTCCGACGTGCCGCCGTGGACGATGAAGTGCCCGCCGAAGGGGTCGAGGGTGGCGTCGATGCGCTCCAGGTACTCGACGATGTCGGGGCCGAACTCCACCGAGTGGACCTGGGCGATCGCGTAGGCGCTCATCTGCTGCTCCTGGGGGCTCGTCGTCGGGATCCCTACCGGTTCCCGCCGGTTTCCTGCTGACGTCCCCGACGGTAGGGCGCCGCGGGCCCGGGCCGAATCCGTCACGCATCAGCAGGGGCGACGTATCCGCGCCAGGCGGCCCGAGCGACGGAGGGCCGAGCCCGGGTCGTCGCCGGCTCCCGGGCTCGGCCGCCCGAGGCGCGTCAGCAGTTCACCGGCACTTCCAGGGTGACCGGGACCGGACCTCGATAGGCGCCCGACACCGCGAAGGAGGCGTGCACGACCGAGCCGCACGGCACCGTGGCAACGACGCCGTCCACCCGCACCGTGCTGACCGTGAACACGGTGCGCCCGGACACCGCGCCGAGCGATCCCCCACCGGCGGTCTCCGCCGACAGCCCGGTGATCAGTTCCCGCGGTGCCGGCGGCCACGGCGTCCCCGGCGACGGCGGCCCCGCCAGCCCGATCCGGCCGTACACCACGACGCGGTCGCCCGTCACCTCCGCGCACACCTTGGTGGACAGGCCGGCCTGCAGGCCGGACCAGCCGCACGTGGTTGTGGTGGCGGCAGGGGGCTGCGGCGCGTCAGCGAGCGCCGGAACGGGGGCGGCAAGCAGCGCGGCGGCACCGGTCCCGGCGGCCGCGATACGCGAGAGGGGGCTCATGGGCTTCTTCCTTCGAGAGCTGGGAGGCGTTCACGAACTTCGCGATGTGGCACATGTGATATTTCATTCGCGCCACGAGCAGAACTTTGGCATACGTTTCGAAGGGGTGGCCCCGATTTTGCCTTGGAACCATAGCCGCGGCCGAAATCAGACCTCCGATGACGCATTCCCGCCTGGACGGGTGAACACCCGTCGCGCCGCAGGCGTCGCCTCGTTGAACCCGTGATGAACCGCCTACGCGCCGCTGGCCGGGGTCAGGTCAGCTGCTGGTCCTGGAACGGCCCGGAGCAGGGCGACGGCGTGGGGGCGTCCGAGGAGAGCCAGGGCCGGCCGTCGGTGGCATCGAATGAGGAGGCGGCCTTCCGGTGCAGGCGGCCCAGCCGTCGCGTCGCCGGTGGCCTCGACCCAGCCCAGCAGCCGACGGGAGCAGGTGCTGCGCCTTGATGTGCAGGTGACGGGAGCGCCCGGCTGCAGTGACCTGCAGGTACCCGGCCCTGCCGATGAGATCAGGGCGGGCGAAGCACACCCGGGGTGCACGGCCGGAGGGGCCGCCCGGACGTCCCCTCCGCTCCGGGTGTGCTGGTCGTTCAGGTGCCGAGGAGGCGGTCCAGCAGTGCCCGGTACTCGCGCAGAGTGAGGCGCAGGTCCTCCGTGCTGGCAGCCGGCGCGCCGTCCGGTGCCGCTTCGGCGCCGCGCAGCCGGTGGCGCCGCTCGGTGACGGCCTCGGCCAGCAGGCCGACCGACTTCTCGATCAGGGCGTCGGCCTGCTGCACGGCCTGACGGGGATCGTCGACGAATCCCGCCTGGACGGAGTGCCATTCGGCCCGCAGTCGCTGCGTCCGCTCAACGCCGAGCCAACCGCTCGATCCGCTCTCCGCAGGTGCCGCCAATGCCGGTTCCGGGTCACCGAGCCGGGGGCCCGGGAGGGGGCGGACGGGCTGGGCGGGCTCGAACGGCGGTTCTGCGGCCCGGTCGCCTCCCGGTACGACGGCGAACCGACCTCCGCCGGCGCGTCGTTCGGGCGAAGCTTCCGGGCGGCCGGTCTCCGGGGCGGCCGGGTCCGGGCGGGCCGTTCCGGCGCGAGCGGCGTGGGGGTAGGCGCTGGGCCGGCGGGCGGTGTCCGGCTTGGCCAGGTTCGCCCGACCGCTGCGGGGGTCCGGGGCCGGCGCGTCATCGGAATTGTTCCGGGCTGCGGAACCGTACTGGGACATGGTCATCCTCTCCTTCGTGAGGTCGTCGGCGTCATCGGGTGGCGTGGCGCGGGCCGGAGTGGCGGATGGCACCGGTGGAGTTGCCGGCAGGGGCCGTCCTGCCCTCCTCGTCGCCGCCGGAGCGGGCCACCTCGAGGCACAGGTCGCGCACGGCCAGCAGCGCCGTCCGCAGTTCCTCGGTGCCCACCCGCTCCGACCGGCTGCGCTCCAGCACCCGCCGCGCGGACCGGTAGCCGGGCACCAGGGCGGCGTGGTCGACCGAGAGCACGGCGAGCCGGCCCTCGGCCGGGAAGCCGATCTCCTCGAGCGTGCCGTCCAGAAGGGTCATGGCCTCGTCCAGCGAGCGGGCCGGGTCGTCGACGAACAGCTCCTGGAGGGCGGCGAGCTGGTTGCCGACCTCCTCGACGCGGCGCTGCGGCAGCCGGGTGAGCGCCAGCTGCCGGGCCTGTCGCAGCCGACCGGCCAGCTCGTGCTCGGCCTCCCTGGTGCGGCCGCCGTGCACCCGCACCGTCCGGTCGTACTCCGGACCGAAACGCTGTCGCAGCCGACGGGTGTTCAGCCGCGGCAGCAGTACGGCGAGGGCCGCCGCGGCTGCCAGCACGACCACCACCAGAACGATCCAGATGCTCATACCGCTCCTCCTTCGGTTCGGCCACGGCTCGGAGTGGCTGGTCGGTCCCGTCATTCGGGTTCCCGCTCAGGCGATTCCAAACAGCCAGTCCCCCGGAAGCGTTGGCCGCCCGGGTTCGGGGAACCCGCCCTGGGCGGCCTGATGGACACTCATGCGCCCTTCACATCAGCAGAGTTCACTCAGAGGAGGCAGATCGCCATGTTCCGCCGCCCCCGCCGGAGAGCCACTCCGGACACCCAAGCGCCCGCACCCGTGCTCGCCGGCCGCCGACTCCCCCGGTACGTCAGCCTGTCGATCGCTTCTGCCGCGATCGCCGCGGTCCTGGTCGCCTCGGCCTCGCTCCACCTGCTGCCGGGCCTGCCCGACCCGTTCGCCGAGAAGACCACCGACCGCAGCCAGCCGGTGCTGCTCAGGTCCATCCAGGACATGAGCCGCTACACGGCCGCGAGCGGCAACTTCCAGCTGGTGGTCGACCTCGACCGCGAGGCCGCCTTCCTGCCCTCGAGCCTGCTCGGCCGCCGGACGCTGTACGTGGCAGCCGGGACCGTGGAGGCCTACGTTGACCTCGGCAAGGTCCCCGGCTCCGGCGTATCGGTCTCCGCCGACCGGCGCAGCGCCACGGTCTCGCTGCCGCACGCCCAGCTGGGGCAGGTCGCGCTGGACCCCAAGCAGTCCTACGTCTACTCCCAGGAGCGCGGTCTGTTCGACCGGATCGGCGATTTCTTCTCCGGCAACCCGGGCAACCAGCAGCAGGTGGAGCAGCTGGCCTCCCAGCGGATCCAGAACGCCGCGCAGTCCTCGGACCTGCTGCAGCACGCGGAGCAGAACACCAGGGACGCGCTCCAACAACTGCTGCGCTCGCTCGGTTTCACCACGGTGGACGTGCACGTCGGCTGACCGAGGCGTTCGGGTAGGCGGCCCGGCCGCCGGTGCCGTCCCCGGTGATGGCGAGGATGGCGCCGCCCCCGACGCCGCCTGAACCGCTCCCTTCGCCAGCATCTCGCCGCTCCCCGGACGGCGGGTGGATCGGGGCACCTGATGGACGCGATCGAAGTCCGGGCGGCGTACCGCAGAGCGTTCTACCGGCTGCTGACCTGCGGCGACACCTGAAACTCACCGAGGATCTCGCGGGTTCCCTCGACCGTGAACCCGAGAGCGACGTAGATCGGCCGGTCGGCGACCTGGCCATCGCGGAGGTTCACGTGCACGCAGTCGTTGAACACCACGGGGTAGACCGGGTCGAGAGGCCGGTTCTGCCACTCGGACATGCCCTCGATCATCTGGTCGGTGATGGTAAAGGTCGTCTGCCTGGACACGTCCGCGCCGTAGACCTCGGCCAGGTGCGCGGAGATCTCACCGTGCGTCAGACCGCGGGCCGATAGGGACAGCACCATCTCGTCCACCCCGGACAGCCACCGCTGGCGCTTGCGGACCAGCTGCGCACTTCCTTGATCGGGAGTTACACCGTGCTTCTTACAGACCCGCCCTGCCCTTCGACGCCGAGGGTCGCTGGTTGACGGGCGTCATGCAGCCCTGACGGATTGCCCGGAGGGCACGGGCCGCACTGGAGGCGGCCGCCGCCGATCCCTTGTGGCTCGCGCGCCGGCGCCTGCCTCCTCTCCGGGCCCCGGTGCACGATCGGCCGATGTTTCCGTTGCTGCCCGGCGGGTGGTCAGCCGAATCACCCCACCTTCTCCGCGCCGCCGAGCATGCGGTGGGCGAGGTGGTGGAGCGCGGCTTCGACGCGTTCGGGGGAGACGCCCTGGTCGCGGTGGCGGCGGTACAGCTCCGGGGCGAGGGGGGCCAGCAGGTGGTCGGCGAGGACATCGGGGTCGGGGGCCTGTGCCGCGGCGGCGAGCATCCGGACGTGGGCGCGCCAGAAGCCGTAGGCGCCGGTGGCCAGGCGGGCGGGGCCGGTCTCGGCACCGAGCAGCAGGTGGGAGTGGCGTTCCAGCAGGTCGACCATCGCCGAGTAGAAGGCGCTGAGGCGCTCGGCGGGGGTGGCCGCCGGTTCCGGGCCCAATGGGCCTTCTCCGCGCAGGAGCTGTTCCTGGATCCGGTGCTCGTGGGCGTCCAGCAGCGCGCGGGCGATCGAGGCGCGGTCGGGGTAGCGGCGGTAGAGCGTGCCCCGGCCTACGCCGGCGGCCTTGGCGATGTCGTCCATCGTCACGCCGGACGGGTCGCGGGTGGCGAACAGCCGCTCCGCCGCCTCCAGGACCTTGGCTCGGTTGCGGGCGGCATCGGCGCGTTCGACGGGCGGCATGGGGCCGATCCTATCAAGTGGACGCCGTGTCCACTTGAGGGCTAGCATCGGACACCAGGCAAGTGGACACCGTGCCCACTTATCGCTCTTCCGGGGGTCCCATGCCGCAGCTGCTCCATCTCGACGCCAGCGCGCGCCGCGCTTCCCTCTCCCGCCGGACAGGCGCGGCGTTCGCCGACGCCTGGCGCGCCGCAACGCCGCAGCACACCTACGTCCACCGTGACCTCGCGGCCCGGCCGGTGCCACCGATCGGCGAGGCGTGGACCACCATCTGCGACACCCTGCTGCGCGAAGGCATCGTCGAGCCCGCCCGCTACCGTGAAGCGGTGCGCACCGACGCCCAACGCGAGGCCTGGGCCGTCCTCGAACCGCTGCTCACCGAACTGCTCGCCGCCGATGTCGTCCTGATCGGCACCCCGATGTACAACTTCGGTGTTCCGGCCCAGCTCAAGCTCTGGATCGACCAGGTCACCTTCCCGCGGATGGACCTCCGGCCGCGGCGCTTCGTGATCGCCTCCGCCCGCGGCGGCTCCTACCGGCCCGGCACGCCGCGCGCGCCCTTCGACCACCAGGAGCGCTATCTGGTGGACTTCTTCCGCGGCCACTACGGCGTGGAGGACACCCTCGTGATCGGCACCGAACTGGCGAACTCGACCGTCGACCCGGCCCTGGCCGAACGGCTCCCGCAGCACGAGCAGTCGCTGGCCGCCGCGCTGGCCGAAGCCGCGGCCGCGGGGCGGCGGATGGCCCGCGAGGCGTCCGAAGCCCCCGCCGGCCGGTCGCTGGCCGCCGCTCTGGCCAAAACCGCGGCCGCCGGGCGGCGGACGGCAGACGAGGGATCCGAAGCTCCCGACGGCCAGGGGCGGTGAGGCGGGCGTGTCCTGGCTCCTCCTGATCGCGGCCGGCCTGGTGGAGGTCGTGTGGTCGCAGAGCATCAAGCCGACCGAGGGCTTCACCCGCCCCGGCCCGACCGGCCTCTGCGTGCTGCTCGGCGCACTCTCCGTCTATCTGCTGTCGCGGGCCATGCGCGACCTCCCGGCGGGGCTCGCGTACGCGATGTTCACCGGCATCGGGACGATCGGCGCCCTCGCACTCGGCACGGTCGTGCGGCACGAGCCGCTCGGGCCGGGCCGAGCGGCCGCACTGGCGCTGATCCTGGGCGGGCTCGTCCTGGCGCGACTCACCGCTGCGGAGTGAGCATCGCGGCCGTCGCCGCGGTCATGCCGTGCCACCTCCCGCCAGCCGCCGGCGACTCGCCGCGGGCGCCGACAGCATCGCAGTCCACCGAAGGGCGCAGCGCAGCAAGGCGCGCAGCGCCGCTCGCAGCCGGGGCGGTGGCCCGGCGACGTGTGGGCCGAAGCGCCGCCGCACCGGGCCGAGCGGCTCGGGCTCGGCTTTGACCCAGCGTGGTGGAAGACGGTCCCCGCGTGAGGGTGCGGGGGTCGGGGTGGTGAGTGCGCTCACACGTGATCACGGACCACGACGACGGATAGTGATGTCCGTTTTGTCTTGGCTCGTCGGAGGTGGAGCCGGTTGCCGCAGGCCAGGTGCGGTCGCCACGGTCGCCACCCTCGGGCCGGCCCGTTCGCCGACCCCCTTGCGCGCGCCCCGGCTACGACGGCGGATCGTAACGAGGGGGTCTTGGAGACCACCGAACCGTTCTGGCACCTTGGCATTCGTCGTCGGCCACACCGGCTCCTGTCCCGCCGGATGCGGCTAACCCGCCGAGTCACACCCCCCGACGCTTCGGCCCCTGTCCGGCCATGGTCGTGCAGGGGTGTGACACCGGCCCAACCTGATTGAGGTCTTGCTCTTCATGCCCGCTTTCAAGCTCCGTATGCGTACCTCTGCCGCGATTCTCGTCGGTGCCGCCGGTGTGAGCGCCCTGGGCGCGGGTGTCCTGCCCGCCACCGCGAACGCCGCCACCGCCTCCCCGCAGACGATCGCCGCGCAGATGGTCCCGGCGGACCAGCTGGCCTCGTTCAGCCAGATCATCTCCCACGAGTCGGGCTGGAACGTCACCGCCACCAACCCGGCCTCGGGCTCGTACGGCCTGGGCCAGGCGCTGCCGGCCTCCAAGATGGCCTCCGCCGGTGCGGACTGGAAGACCAACCCGAAGACCCAGATCAAGTGGGCGCTGGACTACATGAACTCCCGCTACGGCAGCCCCAACGCCGCCTGGGCCTTCTGGCAGACCCACCACTGGTACTGAGCCGCCCCGCCCCCACCCGTGGGCGGACAGCCACCACCGGAGTGACCCACGAGGGCCCGTCCCGCGCACCCGCGCAGGACGGGCCCTCGTCCCGTTGCGTCGAGGTCGGCGGACGCCGGGGCAGCCGGCTGTATTCGTCGTATTCGTCATTCGTCGTATTCGTCGCGGTCCCTTCCAGTGGTGCCCCGACCGGTCGGGGGTGACGACGAGGTCCAGGCACAGGTCGAGGGTGTCGATGCCGCCGGCGTGGCGCTGGTGGGGCTTCTCGACGTTGGCGTACCAGCGCAGCGGCTCTTTCGTGGCGGTGCCCTGGAAGCATGCACGGAGAACTCCCCCGCCAGGAAGTGGGACAGCACCTCGGTGCCGGTCCATTGGTAGCGGCCGAGCGTCCAGGTGCCGACCGCCAGGTCTTCCCGGCCCTGCTTGCCGGTGGTGTCGCCCCCGCTTCGCGTGCGGTGATCCAGGTCGTCGGGGCCGCACTCTCGATCCCCGGCCGGCAAACCGGGGTCACCACGTGGCCGATGTCGTGCACCCCACGCGCTGCGGCATCGCCGTCCGCACCCACCCGGCGCGGACGTCGCGGCGCACCGCCGTGGTACGGGGCCCCCAGGCGCTTGCACAGCTCCTGAACGGCGCGCTCTTGCGGCTTCTTGTGTGTGCGGTCAGGGCAGGAGGACGGCCTTGCCGCGGTTGCGGCCGTTGTCGAGGTCGTCCTGGGCCTGTGCGGCTTCCTTGAGGGGGTAGGTGCGCCAGATCTCCACGGTCAGCTTGCGGCGGCGGCGAGTTCCGCCAGTTGGGGCAGGGCTTCTGGGGCGCGGTCGGCGGGGTCCAGACCGGTGAGGTGTACCCCGTGCCGGGCTGCGGTCATGTCGGCGATCGTGATCACGTGGTCGGGACCGCCTGCCAGGTCGACGGATTCGGGCAGGACGCCGGCTCCGGAGGTGTCGAGCACCGCGTCCACGCCCTGCGGGGCAGCGGCGCGCACGCGTGCGGGCCAGCCCGGGCCGTAGGCGACGGCGGTGGCGCCCAGGGCGCTCGCGCGCTCGAGGTCGTCGGCGCCGGCGGTGGCGACGACGGTGACGCCGCGCGCTGTGGCCAGCTGGACGGCGATGGCGCCCACGCTCCCGGCTGCGCCGTGGATGAGCACGGTCTGGCCGGGCGCGAGGTCCAGGTGCTTCAGGGCGCGGAAGGCTGTCTCGCCGACGGTGGGAGCGCGGCCGCGATCTCCCAGTACAGGTCGGTGGGCTTGGCCACCGGGGCGGGCATCAGCGCGTACTGGCGTAGGAGCCGCCCGGAGTCACGCCGAACACTTCGTCGCCGGCGTGAACCCGGTGACGGCTTCGCCGACCGCGTCGATGACTCCTGCGGCGTCCAGGCCGGCCCCTCCCGCGGACCGCGCGGACACCGTGAACGTCATGACCCGTTACCTTCTTCGTGGCCCTGAAACGGGGCTCCTGGCCTCCGGGTCCGGCATGACTGTTGCCCCCTGTCGATCGCATGACCTGGGGGGTGGTGTCACCGGGCCCGGAGCACCGTGTGACCGCTGATGAGAGGCCTGACCGGCACCCGGCCGGTCGCAACGCCCGGCCGCTGACGGGTGCCGGGTCTGCGTAACGTGGATGCGCGCGAACGGTGCCGATGGGCGAGGCCGGGACGATGAACGACCCTCGGGGGGTTCGGTGTTCGACACGAGTGACATCGCGGTCTTCCTCGGCCTGGACGTCGGCAAGGGCGACCACCACGGCCACGGCCTGACCACGACGGGAAAGACCGTGTTCGACAAGCGGCTGCCCAACAGCGAACCGAAACTGCGGGCCGTCTTCGACAAGCTCACCGCCAAGTTCGGCCGCGTCCTGGTCATCGTCGACCAGCCCGCCTCGATCGGCGCCCTGCCGCTCGCGGTGGCCCGTGACGCCGGCTGCGAGGTCGCCTACCTGCCCGGCCTGGCCATGCGCCGCATCGCCGACCTCTACCCCGGCGAAGCGAAGACCGACGCCCGCGACGCCCACGTGATCGCGGACGCCGCCCGCACCATGCCCCACACCCTGCGCGCCCTCGAACTCGCCGACGAGACCGCGGCCCAGCTCACCGTCCTGACCGGCTTCGACCAGGACCTCGCCGCCGAGGCCACCCGCACCAGCAACCGCCTGCGCGGCCTGCTCACCCAGTTCCACCCCTCCCTCGAACGCGTCCTCGGCCCGCGCCTGGACCACCCCGCCGTCACCCACCTCCTCGAACAGCACGGCTCCCCGGCCGCCCTGCGCAAAGCCGGCCGCCGAAGACTCGTGACCCTGATACGACCCAAGGCCCCGCGCATGGCCGAACGCCTCATCGACGAGATCTTCGACGCACTCGACGAACAGACCGTCGTCGTCCCGGGCACCACCACCCTGGACACGGTGGTGCCCTCCCTGGCCCGCTCGCTCGCCGCCGTCCACGAACAGCGACGCGCCGTCGAAGCCCAGATCAGCGAACTCCTGGAGGCCCACCCTCTTTCCACGGTCCTGACCTCGATGCCCGGAGTCGGGATCAGGACCGCCGCCACCCTGCTGGTCACCGTCGGCGACGCCACCAGCTTCCCCACCTCTGCCCACCTGGCCTCCTACGCCGGCCTGGCGCCGGCGACCAAGTCCTCCGGGTCCTCCATCCACGGCGAACACGCCCCTAGAACCGGCAACCGGCTTCTGAAACGAGCCATGTTCCTCTCCGCGTTCGCGGCCCTCCACGACCCCGAATCCCGGGCCTACTACGACCGGCAACGCGCCCGCGGCAAGACCCACACCCAGGCCCTCCTCCGCCTCGCCCGCCAACGCATCAGCGTCCTGTTCGCCATGCTCCGAGACGGCACCCTCTACGAGACCCGCACCCCCGAAACCGCCGCAGCATGACCCGCACAGCCTTGACGAAGGACATAGAGGCACCCCCCCGTTTCGGGACACCGGTCCGCCTCCCGGACCCGCGCACCACGCGCGGCGGCACATGCTCCCGGGCACGAACGATCCCGTCAACCGCGGGCCCCGCCCGTCAGGCGCCCGCTCGAAGCGGGTCCGCCGCGCGGTAGCCGGCCCGCACGCCGTCGACGAGGACGATGTCGGCCACCATGTGCCGGGTGCGCAGCGGCAGGATCTCCCGGTAGGCGGGCGAGTGCCACCAGGCGCGGGCCCGCTCGAGGTCGGGGAACGCGATGACGATCGTGCCGCCCTGGCCCCACGTGCCCTCGACCGTCTCCGACGTGCCGCCGTGGACGATGAAGTGCCCGCCGAAGGGGTCGAGGGTGGCGTCGATGCGCTCCAGGTACTCGACGATGTCGGGGCCGAACTCCACCGAGTGGACCTGGGCGATCGCGTAGGCGCTCATCTGCTGCTCCTGGGGGCTCATCGTCGGGATCCCTACCGGTTCCCGCCGGTCTTCCTGCTGGCGTCCCCGACGGTAGGGCGCCGCGGGCCCGGGCCGAATCCGTCACGCATCAGCAGGGGCGACGTATCCGCGCCAGGCGGCCCGACCGACGGCGAGGCACCACAGATCCTGAATGCCGCGCGGCCGCGGCGCGCGGAGTTCCTCGGCTACCTCAGTCGCCCCCTGCTCCCGTCCGGCGTAAGGGCCGGACAGGAGCAGGGAATTCGGGGCACACGAGCCGCAGCCGCATCCGTACTCGTTACGTGGCTGCATGTGTCCCGCTGCTAGTCAGCCTGCCAGTGGACGAAGCGGGGCGGTTTCTCGCCCCAGGTGACAACGGCACCGACCGGGCTCGGGCTGATTCCGCCCGAGACCAGCCCGTGGAGGAACTCGACCATGCCCATGTCGTACACCGAGGGCGGGCCGCCGTTCCGGCCGAGCACGAGGACCGGCCACGCGTCGGGGTCATCGTCGACCGTCAACCAGCCCAGGGTGTCGGCCGTGGCGGAGCCTCCCCAGGCAACGATCTGCTCGGCGGAACGCACCTGCTCTGTCGATTCCCCATCTTCCTCGAACAGCCAGCGCGCCTCCTCTGTCATGCCGCGCATGCCCGGCTGCGGAGCGTCTGCGGGCATCAGCTCGTCAGGGGCGAAGACGGCGAGGGAGCGGTCGATCTCTCCCTGCCCATACCGGGTGATGAACTCGGTGTAGTCGCGCGGGAACCGGAAGCCCCAAGTCGACTGGACTGCCGCCCAGTCACCGGACTCACCACCCCCTTCGGGCGGAGGCATGAGGCTCAGCAGCCTGTTGATGTCGAATTCACGTGCCATTTTTCTCTCTCACTGAAGCCCGAGGTTGTACCAGGTCTTGGTTTTCAGTCCGTACAAGGAGTTCGGAACGACCTCGGCCTTCCGGAAGCCGGGCACCCCGGCGGCGTCGGTCCCGAAGGCCATCATGACGTACGCAACGGGAACCACCTTGGTGTCGTCAGCGTAGACCGGTTCCACGTTGTAGTGCACGATCTGATTCCTGCTCACGACCTGGCCGACAACTTCCTTCTCGAAGGCCCGCATGTTGTCCTCGAGCCGACCGTTGGCGACACTGCGGTAGGAATTGGCCTGACGCGCACAAGTGGAGAGGTTCTCAAGCTTGCTCCCCGATCCACCGAGCTTGTCCGCGATGAGGTGGCAGGCATTGATCGCAGTCGACTCCTTGAGGCCTTCGCTCTTGGCCAGGTCCCGGGCTTCCTGGTAGCCGCCCGGTTCCTTGCTCGCTGCGGTGCCCTTGCCGATGAGCGTCTTGTCGATGCAAGCGTCCGCGGCGGTGGCCCGGTTGCCCCGGGCGGCGTCGAGGTCGCCGTAGTCGATGTAGGCCCCACCGTTTCGGTAGCAGGTGCGATCGCCGCTGCCAAAGCGGTCCAGGGAGTTGCCGAACCCCTGGGCGGGAAGCGGCCACGGAAGGTCGATGACGATCGGCTGGGCGTTCTGCTGAGTAGTCAGCATCGCAAGGAAATCTGCCGCCGTGTAGGAGGCCGCGATGTGCCGGATGGCGTCGTCGGGACGGGGCGGCTCCCAGTCAGGCGTGGGAACGGGGCGCTCGACCGTTGGCTTCGTGTTGTCCCACAACCTGTCGTCGCGGTCCTTGTGGTCGTCCTTCTTGGGCTCGATGTCGTGGGCCCAGTCGTAGGTGTTGGAGAGGCCGTTGGCCGTGCTGTTGACGAGGTCGCCGCCGGCCTTGGCCATCTGCTTGCAGGAGAAGTAGCAGACCACGGCGGCCCCGAGGGCCCACGCGGCGGCTCCCTCCATGACACAGACGTCCCAGAAGCAGTGCCCCGAGGGGTCGGTGCCGTTGATGGGGCTGGCATTGCCGTAGGTATAGCGGTTGGCCTGAACCGAGGGGGTAGGGCTCAGAAGGTAGGAGTCGCGGCTGGTGAAGCCTCCGGTGCCGGGACGGTACCAGCGGGCGGCCATGTTGACGTCGCCGGTGCTGGGGTCGGTCCAGCCGCTCTGGTAGCCGAGGGTGGTGCCGGTGCCGCTGGTGACGGTGGGCTTGCCGAAGGGGTCGTAGGTGGTGGAGCCGGTGACGGTGGTGCCGTTGTGGTCGAGGGTCGTGGTGACGTCGGTGTGCTGGTCGGTGCGCAGGCGCACGCTGGTGGTGGCGTTGGCGGCGCCGAGCAGGTTGCCGGCGGTGTCGCGCGCGTAGGTCCAGGTGCCGTCGCCGGTCAGGTTGTTGGAGCCTCCGTCGTAGCTGAAGCGGGCGGCATTACGGCTGGTGACGCGGTCGAGGCCGTCGTAGGTGTAGGTGGTGGTGCCTTCGGTGATCAGGCGGCCGAAGGCGTCGTAGGCGAGGGTGTCCTCCTTGGTGCCGGTGGTGACGGCGGCCATGGTGCCGCGCGCGGTGTAGCGGTAGGTGCTGGTGCCGTCCGACAGCAGGCGGTTGCGCTCGTCGTAGGAGGCGGTGGCGGTGCCGTTGCCTGTGCGGTTGCCGGCGGCGTCCCACGTGTAGGCGGTGGTGGTGCCGTCGGCGGTCCAGGAGGTGAGGCGGCCGGCCAGGTCGTAGCCGTAGCGGTTGTCCTTGACCGGGTCGGTGGCACCGCCGCTGACGGTCTTGCGGGTCAGGCGGTTGTCGAGGTCGTATTCGTAGGTGGTGCCGGATAGCGGGGCGGCGGTGGCGCCGACGGCGAGCAGCTGGTCGCCGGCCAGGCGGCCGAGCGGGTCGTAGCTCAGGCGCCGCTCGGACTTGACCTGGTCCTTGCTGGTATCGACCGGGTCGGCCTGGATGTACCACTGCTTGCTCGGGCGGCCGTCGCCGTCGTAGCCGTACCAGTTCTTGATGTTCAGTTTGGGGTTGTTGGCCCAGTCGAGCTGGCCGTCGGCCTTGTAGCCGAGGACGGTCAGGCCGGTGTCCTTGTCGGTGCGCTTGGTGACGCGCCCGTTGGCGTCGTACTCCCAGGTCTGGTCGGGGGTGGTCAGGTCGGTGCCGGCCTTGATGAGCAGGCCGCGGTCGTTGTACGCGTAGTTCTGGCCGTTCAGAGCGGACGAGTTGTGCCGGATAAGGTGCCCGGCCTTGTCGTAGGCCAGCTCCCGGTCGGTGGTGCCGACCTCGGCGCCGGTGCCGCTCTCGCGTACCAGGCGCCCGAGCGGGTCGTAGCTGCTGGTGCGCACCACGCCACCGGGTTCGGTGCTGCGCACGGCCTGGCCGGCCACGTCGTAGGCGGTGGTCCAGGTGCGGTCAGCGGCAGCGGGATGGGCCGTGGTGGAGGGTTCGACGGTGGACTCGGGCAGGCCCCAGGTGTTGTAGGTGTAGACGGTGGTGTTGCCCTTGCCGTCAGTCAGGCGGGTGCGGTTGCCTGCGGCGTCGTAGCCGAAGGTGGTGCTGATGCCCTGCCCGGCTGCCACCGGCTCGGTGAGCTTCACCAGGCGTCCCAGCGCGTCGTAGTCGGTTCGGGTGACAGCGCCTGTGGTGGGGCTGGTGGTGGTGAGCGGCTTGCCCTCCAGGTCGTAGGTGGCGGTGGTGGTGCGCAGCACGGTGCCGGCCGGGTCGAGGTTGTCCGTGGCGGCGGGGTTGCCGAGGCCGTCGTAGCGGGTGCGCACGGATTCGCCGAGGGGGGCGATGGCGCGCACCGTGCGGCCGAGGCCGTCGTACTCGGCCTTGCTGACGCGGCCGACCGGGTCGGTGGTGGCGATCGCTTCGCCGGCGGGGTTGTAGGTGGCGGTGGTGCTGCTGCCGGCCGGAGTGGTGACGACGGTGCGGTTGCCGGCGTCGTCCCAGGTGAACTTGGCGGTCAGGTTCTGGGGGGTGGGCTGGCGCTCGACGACGGTGGTGGTGAGGGTGCGGCCGAGTTGGTCGTAGGTGGCTTCGGTGCGGGCGCCGAGCGGGTCGGTGGCGGACAACTGGAGGCCGGTGGGGGTCCAGGTGGTGGTCCAGGTGGGCGGGGTGTCGCCGGTCTGGGGCTGGAAGGGGCCGGTGGAGTTGGGGTCGACGCGCAGGTTCTGGTGGTCGAGGCGGTCGTAGCCGAAGGTGGTGCGCCGTCCGGCCGGGTCGGTGGTGGCGGTGACGCGGGAGAGCTTGTCGTACTCGATGCGGCTGATGGGGTTTAGTGCGGCGGTGGCGCCGGGCGGGGTGTAGGAGGGCAGGCGGGTTTCGGTGACGCGGCCGAGCGGGTCGACGGTGAGCTTGGTGACCTGGCCGAGGGGGTCCTTGGTGGAGACGACTTCGCCGAAGGCGTTGTAGCCGGTGGTGGTGGTCGGGCGGACGGTGGCGGCGGGCGTGCCGCCGCTTTCGGCGGCGACCGGCGGCGCGGTGGTGGCGGTGCGGCGTCCGAGGGTGTCGTACTGGAAGGTGGCGGTGTAGGCGGTCGGGTCGGCGCCGGGGGCGTTGCCGTTGGGCGAGGTGGCGGAGGTGAGCAGGCCGCGCTGGTCGTAGCTGAAGGTGCTCACCGCGGTGGGGCCGCCGGTGGAGGAGGAGAGCTGGCTGCGGGTCAGGCGCCCGGCGGTGTCGTAGGCGTTGGTCTGGACGCTGTTCTCGGTGTCGCTGACCTTGATGGTGCTGGTGGTGACGTGGTCGTCGGCGTCGTAGCCGAGGGAGGTGGTGCGCTTGAGGCCGGCCGGGTCGGTGACGGTCTGGGTGACGCGTCCGGAGGGGTCGATCGTGCGCACGGCGGTGGTGCGTCCGCCGCCGGTGGTCTGCTTGATCAGGTGGCCGGCGCCGTCGTACTCGTCGGCTTCCAGGACGATGGAGTGGGTGGTGCCGTCGGCCTGGGTGACGTTCTCGGCGGTGACGGTGGCGGGCAGGCCGTCGTCGAAGTAGGTGTAGCTGGTGACGGCGCCCATGGCGTCGGTGACCGAGGCCAGGCGGCCGGCGGGGTCGTAGGCGCGGGAGTCCAGGGTTAGGTCGCGTACGCCCTTGCCGTCGCCGTTCCAGCCCTCGACGACGGTGGTCGCCGGCTGGCTGCGGGGGGTGTAGGTGTAGCGGGTGACCTGGCCGAGCGGGTCGGTCAGGGAGGTGCGGCGGCTGAGTGCGTCGTAGCCGTAGCGGGTGACGCCGCCCATCGGGTCGGTGTCGCTTTCCAGGCGGCCTGCGCTGTCGTAGCTGCTGGTGGTGGTGCGGGTGCCGTCGGTGCCGGCGATGTCGGTGGTGGTGGTGGCGGTGGGGCGGCCGTCGGCGTCGAAGCTGGCGGTGGTCTTGGTCTGGTGGGTGTCGCCGGTGACGGCGTCCGTGACCTTGGGGCCGGTCTGGGCGGTCTGGCGGCCGAGTTCGTCGTACTCGTAGGTGGTGACGACGCCGTCGGGTTGGGCGTCGGAGGTCTCCTTGGTCCAGATCCTGCGTCCGGCCAGGTTGTAGCCGTAGGTGAGGGTCATGCCGCTGGGCAGGGTGGTGCGGGCCAGGTCGCCGGTGGAGTAGTAGGCGTAGCTGGTGACGGCGCCGGCGGCGGTGGTCTCGCTGGCGAGCAGCCCGGCGGGGGTGGTGCCGCCGCTGTAGGCGGGTTCGGTGCCGGTGGTGTAGCTGGTGCGGGTGGTGCGGCCGTCGGGGCGGGTGGTGGATTCGGGCAGGCCGAGGGCGGTGTAGGCGACGGTGGTGCGGTAGGTGGTGTCGCCGGGCCCGGCGGAGCGGGCGTCGCGGGTCTCGGTGGGCTTGTCGTTGCGCGGGTCGCGCGGGTTGTCCTTGTTGAGGAAGTAGCTGGTGTAGGAGGTCCAGCAGGAGTTGACGTCGCGGCAAGTGGTCATGGAGACGGTGTTGCCGCGGGCGTCCTGGCCGCTGACGGTGGAGTGGCCGTTGGGGTCGGTGACGGTGTGGACGAAGCCGCCGGTGTCGTAGGTGTAGCTGGTGGTGTTGCCGGCCTCGTCGGTGCGCGAGATGAGGCGGTTTCCGCGGGTGGCGTCGTAGATGTCGGTGCTGGTGCTGCCGGCCGGGTCGGTGAGGGTGACGCGGGAGGCGAGCTCGGTGGCCGAGGAGGCGGAGCGCGCCTGGTAGTGGGCGGCGACACGCTCGGCACTCAACGGGTGCTGGTAGAACGCGACTTCGTCGATCTGGCCGTTCAGCCAGGACCACCCGCCTTTGCCCGCGGGCCAGTTGCCGAGGTAGCCGCCGCCTACGGTGACGCGGTCCATGTCGAGGTGGTTGACGGTGCCGGAGACGGTGCCCACCAGGGTGCCGTCGAGGTACAGCGACTGGGTGCCCTGGGACGCGCTGATCACGACGTGGTGCCAGGAGCCGTCGGTGACGGTGCTGGTCGTGGTGATCGGGCCTCCGCTGGCGCCGAAGAACATGCCGCGCAGCTTGCCGTCGGTGCCGACGTACAGGTCGGGCACCGTGTTGCCGCTGGTGTTGTTGGACTGGTCCAGGAGGACGCCGGTTCCGCCGGTGCGGAACCACAGTTCGGCGGCGAGGTCGGTCTGGCTGCGCAGGATCTGGGCGGGGACGTCGATGTAGGAGGTGTTGGTGCCGTTGAACTGGGCGGCGTGTCCGTCGCCGGGGCCGAACACGCCGGTGGTGCCGGGCTTGACGGCGGGGGCGTAGGTGCCGTTGCCCTTGACCGCGGCGACCTCGCTGGCGGCGGTGGTGCCGCCGGTCTCGTCCAGGCGCCAGTAGCCGCCGGGGGAGTCGGCGACGACGGAGCCGCGGTAGCCGGTGCCCTGGCCGCTGACCTGGGCGCTGCGGGCGCGGTAGTGGGCGACGACATCGCGGTCGCTCAGCGGGTGCTGGTAGAGGGCGACTTCGTCGATCGTTCCGGTGAAGTGGCTGATGTCGCCGGGAGATCCGGGCCAGGAGCGGGCGAATCCGGCGCCGATGTAGGTGTGGCTGTTCTGCTGGAAATCGACGGTGCCGTTCTGGACGCCGACGACCTGGCCGTCGAGGTAGATGGTCTGGGTGGTGCCCTGGACGGAGAAGACGGCGTGGTGCCAGGTGCCGTCGGTGACGGCGTTCGGGGAGGCAATGGTGGTGTCGGCGCTGCCGTAGAAGCGGTTGCGCAGCTTGCCGTCGGTACCGATGTACATCACGGGTGTCCAGGTGCCGCCGACGCCGTTGGGGTCGTCGATGGTGCGGCTCTGGTCTCCGATCAGCACGCCGGGGGTGGTGGTGTTGAACCACAGTTCGACGGCGAGGTCGGTCTTGGCGTGCAGGACGTCCTGAGGTATCTCGATCTGGGACTTGGCGGAGCCGTCGAAGCGGGCGGCGGTGTCGTCGGTGGGGGCGAAGACGCCGGGGGCCTTCTTGGTGACGGCGTCGCCGTAGGTGCCGGCCAGTCCGTTGCCGACCTCGCTGGTGGCACTGGCGCCGTCGCGTTCACCCAGGCGCCAGTAGGCGGCTGGGTCGGAGGCCTTGACGGCGTTGGTGTAGAGGAAGGAGCCGCCGCTGTAGGTGGGTTCGGCGATCTTCCACTCCCCGAGGGCGGCGTCGGTGACCTTGGTGACGCGTTCGGTGGTGGCGTCGTAGGTCACCTGGGCGCTGACGCGGCCGCTGGGCAGGGTGGTCTTGGTGAGCTGGGCGCTGCCGGTGCGCAGGGCGTAGTGCTCGGCGACGGTCTGCTCGGTGAGCGGGTAGTCGTAGACCGCGGCCTCGTCGATCTGGCCGGTGAACCAGGACCATCCGCCGTTGCTGGCGGGCCAGTTGCCGGCCCAGTTGCCGGTGTAGCCGCCGCCGAGGTAGGCGCGGTCCATGTTGAGGTGATCGATGACGCCTGGGGTGGTGCCGACCAGGGCGCCGTCGAGGAACATCGCGGTGTTGTCGCGGGCACCGGCCAGCACGACGTGGTGCCATGCGTTGTCGGTGACGTCCGTGGTGCTGGTGACGGGGGCGCCGGGGCTGTTGAACTTGCCGCGCAGTTTGTTGTCGGTGCCGACGTACAGGGCCGGGACGACGTTGTAGGGGTCCTCGCCCATGGCGCGGTTCTGGTAGGTGAGGATGACGCCGGGCCCGGCGGTGCGGAACCAGAGCTCGACGCTGCGGTTGACGGAGGAGCTGATGGCGCGGTTCGGCAGTTCGACGTAGCTGGTGGAGCGGCCGTTGAAGGTGACGGCCCGGCTGCCGCTGGCGCTCAGTGCGCCGTCCGCGCCCCAGGTGACGTCCTGGGCCTCGGCCGGGGAGCGGTCGCTGACCTGGGCGTCGTTGGTGAGGGAGCTGCCGTCGGCCTGGCCGAGGCGCCAATAGGCGGAGGGGCCGGCGTCGCGGACGGCGGTGCGGTAGCGCGAGCCGGTGCCGTACTCGTATTGGGTGCAGCCGGTGGTGGCGGTGAGGGCGACGCCGGGCGGGCAGACTTTGGTGAGCCGGTCACCGTCGTACTGGTAGGCCCACCCGCCCGTGGAGCCGGCGGCGGCGACGGCGGTGACGTGGTTGCCGGTCCAGTTGAGATTGAGGTAGCGGCCGGAGGCGGTGTCCTCGACCTGGACGAGGCGGCCGGAGGCGTACACGAGGTCCTGGGTGTGGCCGGCGGTGTCGGTGACGCGGGTGAGCTTGCCATCGGCGCCGAAGGTGTGGACGGTGCCGCTGCGGTCGGTGAGAGTCCAGCCGCCGCCGTCGTTCTTGCGCAGGTCGGCAGCCATGCCGCTGCCGGGTACGTAGGCGTTCTTGCCCGGGTCCCAGCCGAACCTGGCGCGCGAGCCGTTGGCGGCGGTGAGCAGCACGTTGCCGGGCAGGGTGAGCCAGTTGCTGGATTCGACCTGGATGCGCATGTCCCAGGGGGTGGACCAGCCGGAGCCGAAGGCGCCGTCGGTGCGCGGGTCGAGGGAGTTGTAGCTGCGGGTGACGGAGAGTTCGGGGCCTACGGCGGGCAGGGCGGCATCGGTGGCGGCCGTGGTGTAGTTGCCGACCGCGGTGTTGACGCTGCGCCCGGTGTCAGCGGTGGTGGTGTACTGGTTGGGCTGGGGAAGGACGGTGCGGATGTAGGAGGCTTGGGTCTGCGGGCTGGAGGCGGCTCCGTCGCCGACCTCCGCATACCAGGCGTACTGCTCGTTCCAGGTCAGCCATCCCTGGGGCACGACGAATCTGGACGGCTGGTGCCAGGAGGACTTGTGGCAGTCCACGCGTGCGTCCCCGCCCACGACCCGGCAGACCTCGAACCGGTAGTCCACGTCGGATGCCGGGGCCCGGTCGGGGTCGACGCCTTCGGCGGTGAGGGTGGGCTGGAGCTGGTAGACGATCGCGCCCGAGGGCGGGGCGAGGCGGGTGATGTACGGGGGGACGTTGACGGAGGAGATCTGGATGTTGATCGTCGGCACGCCTGCGTCGGCGTAGAAGTTGCTGACCTGGTACTGGTCCATGGTGAACGCGACGGTGTACGCGCCCTGCGGGAGGGAGCGGATGTGCGCGTCGACCACGGCGCTGCCGCCCGGCGGGACGTCGTTCGGCATCGACGTCCAGGCGATGTTGGTGCCGTAGTTGGTGATGTTGTTGCCCCACTGGTCGAACAGCAGGTAGGACATCTTGTAGTTGTTGGTGGGGGTCCAGGTGTCCATGCCGCGGTTCCACACGCGCAGGCGGACGATGCCTTCCTGGGTGGCAGTCACCGGCTGCTGGAGGCCCCAGAGTTCGTAGTCGGCGCCGTAGCGGGACCAGGTGACGTCCAGGGACGGCTGGCCGCCGGACATGTTGGCGCTGCCGAACTGCTTCCAGGAGTAGTTATCCCAGGCGTCCGTCTTGATGGCCAGGCCGTAGTTCGCGGTCCAGTGGTGGGTCCAGGAGTTGACCAGGTTGCGTCCGTCTGCGCCCAGGTCGATCGACTCCCAGGCCTCCGGGCAGGCCCAGGGGCTGGTGGAGCTGGGCCGCCAGCCGTGGGCGAAGGAGGGGGCGGCCAGCGCGGGCCCCGTGGACGGCGCGGACGAAGCCCGCAGGGAGCCGGGCGACCACCAGGAGGTGACCTGGTGGATGGTGATGGTGCGCGGGGTGCAGCTGTAGGACCACCCGTTGTACAGGCTCAGGCGGGCGCCGAGGACGGTCGCGTTGCTGAGGGAGTCCTCGATGCCGGTGAACTTGACGAACGACGTGGCCTGGTTCTTGCCGCCGTTGTTGGTACCGACCTTGAGAACGGTGTCGCCGGAGAAGTCCTGCTCGTGACCGGAGTAGGCGTAGGTGGTCTCCAGGGCTTGAACGGAGGAGACCGACGGGTCGACCTTGACCGGGTAGACACGCTCGGGAGCATGCAGCCAGGCCTCGTCGAGCTTGACCTTGAGGGCCTGGCCTGCGCCGGGCAGCTGGACGAGCTCGTAGGTGACGCCGCCGGTGATCACGCCTTCCTCGGTGTTGGGCGCGGAGTTGGAGTCCTGCATCCAGCCGGCGGGCATGCGCCCGCGCAGGGTGCCGGAAGCGTCGGTGAAGTGGACGGATCCGTCGGCGTCCAGGGAGGCGCTCACACCCTGCAGGCGCAGCGGGAAGACCCACTCGGTGGGGGCGGTGGCGTCCTTGAGGACCAGGTTCTCCTTGAAGGAGGAGTTTCCGGCCTGGATCGTCAGGTCGGCCTTGGGGCGGGCCTCGGGGTAGGTGACGGTGCTGTTCTGCGCGGTGCCCTGGGCGGCGGCTGCGTCCTGGAGGGTGTAGCCGACGGAGATGCCGTCGGCGAGTTGGAGCTGGACCAGGGGGTCGGCGTCGGCGGTGAGGCCGAGCTTGAGCTGCTGCTCGGTGGAGGTGGTGGTCCAGCCGTTCTGGACGGGGGCGGCGCGGCCTGCGGTGGCGGTGCCGGAGGGTATCAGGGTGGTGTCGATGGAGGCCCAGGAGCCGTCGCGGCGGCGGAAGTTGACGGGCTCGACGTAATTGCGGGTCGTGAAGGTCCCGTCGGTGTTCTGGAAGGTCCGCTGCTGTGCGGTGCGCTTTTCGGGGAGTCGGGACGACGTCGGTCTCGCTGCGGTAGGAGTTGGCCTGGCGCGGCGGTGGAGAGGTTCCTTGCCGGGGTGGGGTTGAGGCTCTTGTCGGGGTCGATTCTGCCGGCGGGCTGGGTCGCCGGCTTGTCGGCGGCCTTGGCGTCGGTGGGGGCAGCTCGGTGCTCCGGGGTGGCGCCACGGCCTGGGCGGGCGCGTCGGCGGTCTTGTCCTCGGGCAGCTCGCCTGGAGCGGGGGCCGTGACGGGGTGGCCGGAGCCCTCGTTCGCGCCGGCGGCGGCCGTGGCGGCGTGACCGCGGCCGCCGCCGTTGCCCTGGTGGCATGCGGGCGCGGGCCGGGATCGGCGCGGCGCCGCGGCGTTGCCGTGCCGGGGGTGCGGTCGCGGACTCGCCGGGTGATGGCCGCTCGGCGCGCGGTGGTGCTCGCTAGGCTCGGCGGGGACGGGTTCTGCTGTGGAAGGGCGGGGTGGCGCATGCTCGGGTACGACGCGGACGGGTTCGTGCGAGGCGGGGTGGCGCACCGGGTGGTGGCGGGGGCGGTGCACTACTTCCGGGTGCATCCGCAGCTGTGGGAGGACCGGCTGCGGCGGGTGCGGGCGCTGGGGGTGAACACGGTGGACACGTACGTGCCGTGGAACTTCCACGAACTGCGGCCCGGGCAGGCGGACTTCACCGGGTGGCGCGATGTGGGGCGGTTCGTGCGGCTGGCCGGGGAGCTGGGCATGGACGTGATCCTGCGCCCGGGCCCCTACATCTGCGCGGAGTGGGAGTTCGGCGGCCTGCCCGCCCGGCTGCTGGCGGTGGAGGGGCTGCGGCTGCGGTGCGCGGACCCGGCGTACCTGGCCGAGGTGGACGGCTGGTTCGACGCGCTGGTGCCCGAGGTGCTGCCGCTGCTGGCCAGCCGGGGCGGGCCGGTGGTGGCGGTGCAGGTGGAGAACGAGTACGGCAGTTACGGCGACGACGCGGCGTACCTGCGCCACCTGCGCGACGGCCTGGTGCGGCGCGGTGTGGACTGCCTGCTGTTCACCACCGACGGCGCCCACGACACCATGCAGCAGGGCGGCTCGATCCCCGGGCACCTGGCCACCGCGACGTTCGGCTCCCGCGCGCCCGAACGCCTGGCGCTGCTGCGCCGCCACCAGGCGGACGGGCCGCTGGCGGCGATGGAGTTCTGGATCGGCTGGTTCGACCAGTGGGGGCAGCCGCACCACGTCCGCGATCCGAAGGAGACGGCCGCCTCGCTGGACGAACTGCTGGCCACCGGCGCCTCCGTGAACCTGTACATGGCGCACGGCGGCACCAACTTCGGCCTGTGGGCGGGCGCCAACCACTCCGGCGCCCACCCGTACGACGCCGGGTACGAGCCGACCGTCACCAGCTACGACTACGACGCGCCGATCGGCGAGGCGGGCGAGCTGACCGACAAGTTCCACGCGCTGCGCGAGGTCATCGGCCGCTACCTGGACCTGCCCGAGGACGAACTGCCGCCCCTACTGCCCCGGGTGGCGCCGCAGCGGCTGGAGCGCGCCGAGGGGCGGGCGGCGCTGCTGGCGGCCCTGGACGCGCTGTCGCAGCCGGTGCAGCGGGCGGCGCCGCTGCCGATGGAGGCCCTCGGGCAGGACCTGGGCTTGATCCACTACCGCACCCGCGTGCCCGGCCCGCGTCCCGAACTGCCTTTGCGCATCGACGGATTGGCCGACCGGGCGCAGGTGTTCGCGGACGGGCGCCCGCTGGGGACGCTGGAGCGCAACGACCCCGGTGCCACGCTGGCGCTGGCCACCGGCGAGGACGGGGTGCAGCTGGACATCCTGGTCGAGGCGCTGGGCCGGGTGAACTACGGGCCGCAGATGGACGACCGCAAGGGCATCACCCGCGGCGTCTCGCACGGGGACCAGCGGCTGTTCGGCTGGCAGATCCATCCGCTGCCGCTGACCGAAGCCGCCCTCGCCGCCCTCGACTTCACCGACGACGTGGCCCCCGCGGACGGCGAGCCGGTGTTCCACCGCTTCACGGCCCGGCTCGACTCCCCCGCCGACGCGTTCCTCGCCCTGCCCGGCTGGGGCCGCGGCCTGCTGTGGGTCAACGGGTTCCTCCTCGGCCGCTACCGCGCCGACGGCCCCCAGCGCACCCTCTACGCCCCCGCGCCGCTGTGGCGTGCCGGGGACAACGAGGTGCTGGTGCTCGAACTCGAACTCCACGGCGAGGCGTTGGAGTTGCGCGACGAGCCGGACCTGGGCCCGACCACGGCGGCGCCCAGCGCCGAGTACTGACGGACGGGGGCAGGGCACGGCCCCGCCGCGGAGCCGGCTGGCTCCGGGGCGGGGCGGTGGTCAGGCGCAGGTGCAGGCCGGTCTCGCAGACCGAGGTCCTCGACGACGGAGGCGGCCTCGCGCCGCTGCTCTGCGGTGTCGCGGGAAAGGGCGGAGGACATCACTGCTCCCCCGGTTCGCGGGCCGGCCCGCCTGCGTGCTCGCCGAGGACGGCCCCGGCGAGGCAGCGCGGGTGGAAGCAGGTCCTGGTGTCCGCCGCCGGCCGGGCCGCCTGGAGTTCCGCTGGAGCCGACGCTCTCCGTTCGATCGGCGGGGTTGACTGGACCGGGGACGGTGCTGCGTTGACCGCATGGAGCCCGCTGCCCCGAACGCGTCGGCCAGGACCGACCCCGGAGACACCCCGTTGTCAGCGGCGCGAGTTGAGCGACTGCACCGGTCCTGGGTCCACCTCCCGCCGCACGCCGGCCGGCCTCCGTCACGCCCGGCGGACGGCCCGGCAGCACCCCACCCAGCAGCGGGGCGCACCGGGCCGCCCACCTCGCGAACCGGTGGGTGCGGCGGTCGAGGACGGTCTCGACGATCCCGTTCGGTCCCGACGGCGAACGGTCGTGTTCCCGCCAGCCGCCGCAGCGGTGCGGGTCGGGGGCCGTCGGCTCGGGACGCTGCCGGCCGGCGCGTTCACACGGCGCGGCGTGCGCGCACCCCGCTGCCTCGTTCCAGTTGCTCGGCGAAGTTCAGCCAGCGTTCTCCGCAGGTCCGGGCCGCGCGGGCGATGTCGGCGTAGCGGTGGGCCGGCACCCCGCTCATCATCCACCTCCACCGCGTGTCGTCGACCCCGTTCGCCGCGAGGAGCTGCAACAGCGCCCGACCCGACTCGGAGAAGCGCAGCGAGGGATCCTTGCGCAGGCTCGCGAACTGGTCGGGCCCGGCGACCACGACGGCCTCCACCCGGGCGCCGCGCCCCGCGGTCTCCGCGACGACCTTTTCGCGCCCCCTGCGCCCGCCCGCCTCGCCGTCGGCCTGCGCGGCGTTGCGGAGCTTGGCCGGAACCGGGTCCTTGCCCTCGCGGATGCGCTGGCGGACGTCCCTGGCCGTCGCCGGGGCTATCCCCGCCTCCTGTGCGATCTCACGCAACGAGGCGTCCGGGCGGGCCGCGATGACCTGGACGGCGCGACGCCGGCCGACCTCGCTGTTGACCGGTCTGGAACGCCCGTCGCGGCCGGTGCGGACCTTCGCCTGGTCGGTGTCGGCGGTCGTTCGTTTGCGCAGCGCGGAGATCGTGACCGGCGAGAGACCCGTCACCTCAGCGATGCGGCGGTCCGACCACTGGCCATGGCTGCCGATGATGCGTTCGGCCGCCGCTACCCGGTCCCGGCGCGACAGCGGCATGCCGTGTTCGGCGTTGAGTCGGACGGCCAGCACGAAGGCGTCGTCGGCCGTGCCGTCCACGAATTGAACCCGGACGTAGTCCTCTCCTCGGAGCACCGCCGCCTGAACCCGGTGCATGCCATCGACGATCCGCATGGTCGGCCGGTGGACGACGATGGGCGGCAGCGGGGTCTGCACTTCGGCCAGCATTTCGGCGTGAGCTGCGCTCTCGCCGGCCGTTCGCGGTGAGTCGGACGCTACCAGTGAGTTGATGGGGACCAGTTCCGTGACTGGCTGCTGCTGAGACATGTCCGGCGCTGGCGGCGTGGCCCCGTCTGCCGTTGACGCGTCGAGCATCAACGCCTCCCTCAGGCATCGTCGGTTCAACGTTTGGCGCACTGACGCTACCAAGAAACTAAACCGACTGTCCCAGATTCTTCTGAACCGATCCCCGGGGCGAGAACCGCACAACCATGCGACGTGGCAAAGCGGTTGACGGTCGGCGGGGCATGACCAGCGGACGCGGCTGAGTGGGGGTCAGGTGCGGCGATCCCCCGTCGCACCGCCCGGAGGACGCGGTTCCGGCTGCCGCTGCGAGGGCCCCGCCCGTCCGGTGCATCGGACGGGCGACCGGGCGGGCCCCGACCCGACCGACGCCAGCCGGCGAGGCGGGCTGCCCCGAGCCGGACCGCGGCCGCGTCGATCACTTGGTGCGGTCCCGTGCCCGACGCCCCGCGCCGCCGATCGCGCGGGGCGTCGACATCGGCCGCGGCGGCAACCATGCGCACGGCAATGAGCCTTGACACTCAGTCAGCGACCGGAGCCATCATGGGTCCGCTATCCACCGAATTCCTTCCGCGGAGATTTCCATGCCGAAGAAGAGAAAAGCGATCCCGCTGAGCGGGCTCGTCGAACGGCATTCCATCGATTTCATCCCCGATAACGAGCGGCACGGCAGACCGTTCACCCTGTTCACCCTGTGGTTCCCCGCCAATCTGCAAATCAGCGCGGTGGTCACCGGATCGCTCGCCGTGGTGTTCGGACTCGATGCGCTGTGGTCGCTGGTGGCGCTCCTGGCCGGAAACCTTCTGGGCGGAGCGGTCATGGCCCTGCACGCCGCCCAGGGCCCGCGACTCGGGCTGCCGCAAATGGTCTCCTCCCGGGCCCAGTTCGGGGTCAAAGGGGCGGCGGTCCCGTTGGTCTGCTCGATCGTGATGTACATCGGGTTCTTCGCGAGCGGCAGCGTGCTGGCCGGGCAGGCCGTCGGGCACCTCGCGCACACGGGCGAGAGCGCCGGCATCGTGATCTTCGCGCTCGCCACCGCGGTGACGGCCGCGGTCGGCTACCGGCTGATCCATCGCGTCGGGAAGCTCGCCGCAGCGGTCGGCGCTCTCGCCTTCCTCTACCTGAGCGTCGAGCTGGTGCGCACCGCGCCGCTCGGATCGCTCCTCGGACACCACCACTTCTCGGTGCCGCTGTTCCTGCTCGCGATGTCCCTGTCCGCTTCCTGGCAGCTGGGGTTCGGCCCGTACGTCGCGGACTCCTCCCGCTATCTGCCGCGCGACACCGCGCCGCGCTCGGTGTTCTGGGCGACCATGGGCGGCAGCGTGCTCGGCGCGCAGTGGGCGATGGGTTTCGGAGCGCTCACGGCGGCCTGGCACGGAGGCGGGCAGGGCGACGAGGTCGGGAACATCGTCGGCATGAGCGGCTCGGCCGCCGTCACGGTGCTGCTGTATTTCTCCATCGCCTTCGGGAAACTGACGGTCAACGTACTGAACACCTACGGCGGATTCATGTCCGTCGTCACCGGGATCAGCGGATTCCGTCCGATCGGCCCGGTCGGGCCGCTCGCCCGCAGCCTTTATGTCGGTGGCATCATGCTCGCCGGAACAACACTCGCACTACTCGGCCGGGGGAACTTCCTCGAGTCCTTCTCGACCTTCCTGCTGTGCCTCCTGACGTTCTTCACGCCATGGAGCGCGATCAACCTGGTCGACTTCTACCTGCTGTCCGACGAGCGTTACGACATCGAGGCCCTGGCCGACCCCCGCGGCCGCTACGGCGCCTGGAACCTACCGGCGCTGACGACGTACGCGGTCGGCATCCTCGTCCAGCTGCCCTTCCTGTCCACCGAGTTGTACACCGGACCGCTGGTCGCCCGGCTCGGCGGCGCCGACATCTCGTGGATCGTCGGCCTGGTCCTGCCCGCGGTCATGTACTGGCTGCTCGCCCGCCGGGGCCAGGGCGCCGTCTCCGGGGGTGAGGACGGCGCCCTGGGGTCCGGTGTGCCGACCCCCGTCGAGCTCAGGAGTCGGTAGGGGTGTACCGGGTGCGCAGCCAGGCGGCGAGCACGGTCAGGGGCACCGCGGTGACCGCCGCGAGGGCGAACAGCTCCTGGTAGTGCCCGTGCTCGGTCAGCGGACCGCCGAGGCCCGAACCGATCGAGCTGCCGACGAACAGGGCGGACACGAACAGCGCGACGGCGGTGCCGCGGGCGGCCGGCACCAAGGTGGTGGCCCAGGTCTGGAGCGAGGAGTGGAAGAAGGACCAGCCGCCTCCCAGCAGGACCGCGGCCACCCCGATGCCCACCACGGACAGGCTCAGGGAGGCGATCAGGAAGCCACCCGCCATCATCACGCCGCCCGCGGCCAGCAGCGTCCACGGGGGCCGCGTCGCCACCGTCTTGAGCAGGCGCGAGAAGCCCAGGGTGCCGACCCCGTAGAGGGCGGTCACCCCGCCCGCGCCGATCGTGCCGACCCCGTGGTCCTGCAGGGCCGGGGCCAGGAAGGTGAAGCAGCCGAGCAGCACCGCTCCCTCGACCAGGCCGAAGGCCATGACCACCCAGGACCACCTCAGCCGCAGCACCGAGCCGAGCTGTTCGGTGGGACGCCGCAGGGTGGTCGAGGTCCGGGACTCCGACAGGCCGCGCGTGGCGACCACCGTGATCGCCGCCAGCACCGCGGAGAGCGCGAGCATCGCCCGCCAGCTGAGCAGCTCGGCCACCCCGCCGGCGACCAGGGTGGCCGCTGCGGTGCCGATGGCGAGGGCCACCTGGAGGTCCGACAGGGCGCGCTGGCGCACCGCGGGGGAGACGGTGTCCCCGACGTACGTCAGCGAGGTGGGGACCACGGCCCCGAAGAAGGCTCCGGTGGCGATCCGCAGCACCACCAGGACGGTCAGGTTCGGCGCGATCGCGGAAGCCAGCCCGCACACCGCCGCGGCGGCGAGCGAGAAGCGGATGATGCGCATGCGCCCGTACCGGTCGGACAGCATGCCCCACACCGGCTGGGCGCACCCGTACGCGAAGAAGTAGCCGCTCGCGACCAGCACGACCTCGTCGAGCCGGACGTGGAATCCGGCGGCGACGGCCACCAGGAGGGGCGTGATCGCGAACCGGTCGAAGTTGCTGAGGAAGCAGGCCACTCGCAGGACCGGCGGCACACTCCCGGCCTCCGCCGGCCGCGGTACCGACCCGGTCTGCACGCTCGACGGCGGTTCGGGGCCGGTCCTGCCGAGCCGGGTGTCTTGGGACATCTGACGGCCTTTCTGCGACGCGCTGATGCTGGTCGCTCCAGCGTCCGACGGGTGCGTGGTGGGAGCCAGGAGACAAGAAGTCCTAGCATCAGCGCTCCCCCTCACGAGGTGGCGGACCGCGCGGGCTGCCGGGATATGTTGGTGGAGTTCGATGGGCGGAGATCCCAGGAGTTCCCCGGCGACGGCGACGTGCCGGGAACGGCTGGAGAGCGATTGCGGACAGGAAAGAGAAGGCTGTGTTCGAGGACGTCGAGCTCTCATCGTTGACCCGCCGCCCGGGGGTGAAGTGGAACCGGGCCGAACCGGATGTGCTTCCGGCGTGGATCGCGGAGATGGATTTCGCGCCGGCGCCCGCCGTACGGGAGGCGCTCGTCCGCTGTGCGCAGGAGGACGTGGGATACCCCGCATGGGACGGGCGCCCCGAGGAGATCCCGCTGCGCGCCGCGTTCGCCGAGCGCATGCGCGAACGCTACGGCTGGGTGCTCGACCCCGCTCACGTACGGGAGTTCACCGACATCAACCAGGGCCTCCAGGCCGTCCTGGCGGTCACCACCGGGCCGGGTGACGGCGTCGCCGTGCACACTCCGACGTATCCGCCCTTCCTGGCGACGGTGACGGGCATGGAACGGCGTCTGATCTCCGTCCCGTACGTCCGCCGGGACGACGGCTGGGTCTTCGACGCCGACCGGCTCGAGCGCGAGCTCGCCGACCGCGGCTGCCGGGTGTTGCTGCTGGTCAATCCGCACAACCCGACCGGACGGGTGCTCAGCCGGCCCGAGCTGGAAGGGCTCGCCGAACTCGCCTGCCGGTACGACCTCCTGGTGATCGCCGACGAGATCCACGCCGACCTCGTGCACGGCTCGCACCGGCACATTCCGTTCGGCTCCCTCTCGCCGGAGGTGGCGGCGCGGACGGTGACGCTGACGTCGGCGACCAAGGCGTTCAACGTGCCGGGGGTCCGCTGCGCGGTCGCCCACGTCGGTGCGGCCGAGGTGCGCGCGGCGCTGGCCTCCCCGACCCACCTGTACGGGGAGCCCAACACCTTCGGTGTGGCCGCCACCCTGGCGGCGTGGCGGGAGGGTGACTCCTGGTTGGCCCAGCTGCGGCCGGTCCTGGAGCGCAACGCCGAGCTGGTCCGGGCGGAGCTGCCCTCCGGCATCGGGTACACGCCCCCGCAGGGCTCGTTCCTGGCCTGGCTGGACTGCCGGTCCCTGGACCTGCCCACCGACCCGTACACCTTCTTCCTGGAGAAGGCCCGTGTCCTCCTGAACGACGGCCGCACCTTCGGGCCCGGTGGCGAGGGCTTCGTCCGGCTCAACTTCGGCACGTCCCCCACTGTGCTGCGGGAGATCCTGGAGCGGATGCGCTCCGCCGTGGGCTGACCCCGCGGCCACCCCTTCCGCCCGGCGGCCGCCCCGGCTACCCCGCGCCGGCCGGGCGACGGCCGCCCGGGAGGGACGGCTCGACCTCCAGCCGTCGCCGGTTCGCGACGGCGGACGGTACGGTCCGCGTCGGAACGGGCGCGGCCACCAGGTCCGGGTCCACGATCAGCCGGGTCACCCCCAGCGGCTCCACCAGCTCCCGCAGGATCGGCTCGGCGAGCTCGACGCAGGCCTGGTCGTCGCCCAGCGCCGTGGCCAGCCGTGCCCGCGAGGTGAAACCGACGACGGTGCGGGTGCCCAGCGGGGTGCGGAAGAGCCTGATGAGATGGACGCGCCCGCGCTCGCGGACCGGGACGAACAGGCCCTTGGCAGCGGGGCTTTGACCGCCTGAGGCGTCTGTGGGTTCCATGGGTTCCTCCATAGGGTGGCCGGTGAGCACCTCGTGGGCACGTCGTCCGGAGTCACTGGTGCGAGCGCGGACCCTCGGGGCGGCCGCTCAGTGCGCGACGCCGGCCAGGCATCTGGTCGTCGGTGTGTCGGCGGGCGCGGGACGCGACGGCGGCTGGGCCGGCGCCAGCCGGCTCAGCCGGTCGAGGGCCTCCTGGCGGCGGGCCGCCGGCTCGTGCTCGGCGCACTCGGCGGCGTAGAGGCCCACGAGGGTGTGGAAGCGGTACAGGTGGTCCGGCCTCTCCTCCAGCAGGTGGTTGGCGACCAGGACCGAGAGCAGGCGGCGGGCGGTGGCCCGGTCCGTTCCCGCGAGCGCGGCGGCGATCTCCTCCGTGAACGTCCCGCTGTGCAGGCCCAGGTGACGGAACATCCGGGCCGCGTCCGCAGGCAGCGCCTGGTACGACGCGTCGAACGCGCCGCGCATGCTGGCCGCGGCGTCACCGTTCACCATCAGCCAGTCGAGTCGGCCGCGCTCCGCCGCGAAGGGCTCGATCAGGGCGTCCAGCGGCATCCCGGGGTTGGCCGCCAGGCGCTCGGCGACGATGCGCAAGGCCAACGGCAGTCCGCCGCACTGCGCCACCAGGCGCGCGGTGACCGGGCCCTGCCCGCGCAGTCGGCCCCCGCTGAGGTCGGTCAGGAGCCGCGCCGACTCCTCCTCGTGCAGGGGGCCGATCGTGACCAGGTGCGCACCGTCGCGCGCCGCGAGCCCGCTGAACCGCTGCCGGCTCGTCGCCAGGACGCAGGAGGATCCGCGCGGTATCAACGGACGCAGCTGGTGGGGGCTGTGCGCGTCGTCGAGCACCACCAGCATCTTCCGGCCGTGCAGCAGGCTGCGGTAGAGGGCGGCTCGGGCGGCCAGGCCCGGGGGCATCCGCGCGCCGTCCACGCCCAGGCTCCCCAGCAGTTGCCCCAGGGCGTCGACGGCGCTGACGGTGCGGCCCTCCGGTCCGGTTCCGCGCAGGTCCACGTACAACTGCCCGTCGGGGAAGTGGTCGAGGAGTCGGTGCGCCAGTTGCAGGACGAACGCCGACTTGCCCACCCCGGCCGGTCCGTCGACCACCGCCACGGGTGTCGTCGCGCCGCCGCTGCTCTCGCCGGTGACGACCCCCTCCAGCCACCCCAGCTCTCTGTCCCGGCCTACGAATCCCCTTGCCAGTGGCGGGAGTTGGGCTGGCTTGGGGATGCCCTGGAGCATCGGCCGCGGGCTCGTGGACGGGAGGGGCCCGGTGTCCGCGCCGGGCGAGCGCGGCTGCGGGCGCCCGGACAGGATCTGCTGGTAGAGCCGGCGCAGGTCGGCGCCCGGCTCGATGCCCAGGTCCCGGCGCAGCAGTTCCCGGGTCTGTTCGTACACCTGCAGCGCGTGGGCCTGCCGGCCCCCGCGGTACAGCGCCGAGATCAGGAGCCAGCGCAGCTTCTCGCGCAGCGGCTCCTCGGCAACCGCGCCGGTCAGCTCGGTGACCAGTTCGGCGTGTCGCCCCGCCGCCAGCATGTCCAGGGCCCATTCCTCGACGGCCGTCAACCGCAGGTCCCGCAGCCGGTCCCGCTCCAGTACGGCGAAGGGCCCGGGAACCGAGTAGAGCGCCTCGCCCTGCCACAGGGACAGGGCCTTCTCGTACAACCGCGCGGTCACCTCGGAGGGGGCCTCGCCCCGTGACTTCCGCGCCTCGCCGAGGCGTCGGACGAAGAGCGTGGCGTCCACGTCCGCGGGGTCCACGCGCAGGCAGTACCCGCCGGACTGGAAGCCGAGCACCGCGCTCGCCGCTCTGCGGCCGCGATACGGATCCAGGACGCGACGCAGTCCGGCCACGTACGTGTGCACGCCGTTGGCGGCCGTGCGCGGGACGACGCTGCCCCACACCGCGTCCGCGATGTCCTCGACGCCCACGACGTCGCCGGCGCGGCAGGCGAGCAGGGCGAGGACGGCTCGTTGCTTGGGCGGGCCCAGCGCCACCTCCACCCCGCCGCGCCACGCGCGCACCGGCCCCAGGAGCTGTATGCGCAGGGATGCCTCAGCGGTCGCCATGGGTGATTCGCCTCCTGAAGTACTATTCCGGCCGCTTCTCGGCCGGCTCACCCCGCAGGGGGGACGGCCTTCGCAGGAAGGGTCTGCACCAACAAGAAGAAGAGGGGGAAGCAGCGTCGCGTCTCGGCATTGAGACGGCGTCCCGGGAGATCGCTCCTGCGAAGGCGTGCCAACGAACCGGAGATATTCGGCGGGCCGGGGATCCGCTCGTCCGACCCGAATCGTCTTCGGCGGGAGGGATTCACCGAATGAACGCCTCACGGGCCGCCGAGCACGTTTCCGTCTCTTCATTACCGAAAGACGTACGCGAAAATTACGGTAACGGAGCCTCAGCTCGATGTCACCCCCGTCCCACCGGGGCGGAGTCCTCGGCGGAACGGGCGTCGGCCCGGATTCCGCCGACGGGTGCGGGGGGCGATCCGCCGGCCCGGGTGGCGGCCGCCGGCCGAGGCGTCGTCCGGGTCCCGCCCGGCCTCGGCGGGTGTTCAAGTGCTCCGTTCCGAACAGTTGAACACCGGCGGCGAACCGCCTTGCTCCGCCGCCCCTTGCGCCGCCGGGGCGGGCGAGGCCTGGCTGTTAGGGTTGCGCGGGTGGTAGCGAGGACACCTTCCGGCAACCCCGGCCGCCGTGCGCTCGGGGCCTTCCTGCGCTCGCGGCGCGAGCGCCTGTCCCCCGACGACATGGGGATCTGCGACTCGTCGCGCCGCCGCACTCCGGGGCTGCGCCGCGAGGAGGTGGCCGCGCTCTCCGGGGTGAGCCTCAGCTGGTACACGTGGCTGGAGCAGGGCCGCGACATCAAGGTCTCCCGCCAGGTTCTGGCCGCCCTCGCGCGGTCCCTCAGGCTCTCCCCGCCGGAAGTCCGGCACCTGTACCGGCTCTGCGACGAACTGCCCCCGGAGCTCGGGGACCCGCACAGCTGCCCCGGCTCCGACGGGCAGCTCGACGCCATGCTGCGGGCGCTGGAACCCAACCCGGCGGTGCTCCTCGACCAGCACTGGGACGTCCTGGCCTGGAACCGCGCCGAGGCCGCTCTCTTCACGGGCTACGCCGCGCTGCCCGTCGAGCGGCGCAACATGCTCTGGGTCATCTTCGGCTGGCCACCCGCGCGCTTCCTGATGGCGGATTGGGAGGCCCAGGCCAGCCAGGTGCTCGCCCAGTTCCGCGTGCGCGCCGACGAGGAGCCCGGCGACCCGCGGTTCGCGGCGGTCGTCGCCGATCTGCTGGCCGCCGTACCAGACTTCGCCCGCTTCTGGCAGCGGCACGAGGTGGCCGACTACCAGACCGTGGACAAGCACTTCACGCACCCGAGGGCGGGCCGGCTCGTCCTGCGGCAGTCGAAGCTGATCGCCGCGGACGACCCCCGCGTCCACCTGCTGGCCCGGTTCCCGGCCGACGAGTCGACGAAGGGCGCGCTCTCGCTGCTCATCGAGTGAGGTCGGCACGCGCCGGCCGGGTCCCGCCCGTCCCGTCAAACGTGTCGGCCCCCTCGACCGGGCGCGGTCGAGGGGGCCGAGGAAGGACGGACGGGATCACTGCTCGTGCAGGAACTCCCGGATCGGGTAACCGACGTGCCGCTGGTCGGTGAGCGCGTAGCCGAGGATGACGTCGCCGGGCTTCAGCTCGGTGATGTTGTGGACGCTGCCACCGGGGCCGAGCACCCGCACGTGCCAGTCGTCCTGGGCGATCACGTTCACCTTGCCGCCCGAGGGCGACTGCGCCTCGATCAGGAGCATCGGGCGGCTCTCCATCTTGATGCGGCCGACCACGATGCGCCGGGTGTTGCCGTCGGTGTCGACGGCCAGCAGCTCGGATCCGGAGCGCAGCTCGGCGAGGTAGCGGGTCCGGTTCGCCGGCGTGAGGCTGTAGGAGTGCAGCGCGGCCGCGTTCACCCGGAACGGGCGGGTCGGCATGTACGGCAGCGGGTGCGTCTCGCTGCTCACGAGGATCATGCCCGTGGCGTGCGAGCCGACCAGGATGCCCTCGTTCTGCTTGAAGTGGGAGCAGGTGTCGACGCACACCCGGTCGCCCAGGCCCACGTGGGCGAGCCTGGTGACGGTCAGCTCCTCCAGCTCCAGCCGCTCGGTGCCCTCCCGGCAGATCTCGGTGAGCGTGGTCGCCTCGCCCACCGCCTCGGGCCGCAGCAGGACGCCCTCGGGACCGCGCTCGAGGACGGTGAGGGTGATCTCGGCGTCCTGCAGGTCGGTGACCACGGTGATCAGCTTGCCCTCGGCCTTGTCCGTGGCACCCAGCAGGATCTCCAGCGGGATCTTGCTCGGGTCCTGCTGGAACTCCACCAGCGTCCAGGCGGCCGTGGACGCGACCGTGCAGGCGACGGCCAACGACTCCTCGCCGGTGACGGTGACGAAGACGCCCTTCTCCGCGCTGGGCAGCGCGGGCTCGTACTTCCCGGCCAGGGCGTGGTCGACCACCAGGATGTCGGCGATCTCCGCCAGCTTCACGGCTGCGGACTCCGGAGTGTCCGGAAGGATGAGGCCGACCTTCTTCTTGTTCGGCGGGATCGTGGCCAGCAGCTCCGGGTCGTCGGAGACGAACCCGTCGATGCCGACGTGCACGGCCTCCTCGATCACGGGGGCGGTGAGGTCCTTCAGCCCGCGGACGTCGATCCAGGTGAGCTTCACTGCGAACTCCTCGTTGATGTGCGGTTCAGGTCTGGGCGGGTGCGGGGTGGACCGCCGCGAGCTCGCGGTCGGGGTTCGAGGGGACACCGGCGGTGATGTCGCCGACGGTGGGGTCGAGGGCGGGCATGTGCAGGGCGTCGGCGACCAGGCGCACGGTGCCCGCGACGTCGGGCGAAGCCCAGACGTTGCGGCCCATGGCCACGCCGAGCGCGCCGGACGCCACGACGTCGCCGACGGTCCGGGCCAGCTGCTGGCCGCCCACCGGGGCGCCGCCGGCGGTGATGATGCCGATCGGGCAACTGCGCACCACCTCGGCCATGGTGGCCGGCGAGCCGGTGTAGGGCACCTTCGCGATGTCGGCACCGAGGTCGGCGGCGAGGTTCGCGGCGTGTGCCACCAGCTCGGGGTCGGTCGGGTCGCTCACCCGCGGTCCGCGCGGATAGACCATGGCGATGAGCGGCAGGCCCCAGCGGGCGCAGCCGTCAGCGGCCCTGGCCAGGTCGCTCAGTTGCTCGGCCTCGGTGTCGGAGCCCATGTTGATGTGGATGCTGACCGCGTCGGCCCCCAGCTCCAGGGCTTCCTCGACCTCGGCGAGGCGCACCTTGGCGTTGGCGTCGGGGGCGTGCCGCGTGATCCCGTTCAGGTGGAGCACCACGGCCGTGCCGCGCAGGGCTTCCGCCGGCAGGAACCGCATGCGGCCCTTGTGGACCAGCAGGGCGTCCCCGCCGTTGCGCGACACGGCGAGAGCGATGTCACGAACGGCCGCGGCGGAGGCGATCGGGCCGTCCGCGACCGAATGGTCAAGGGGTACCACGAAGGTCCTGCCGGACACCGGATTTATGAGGCGGCTCAGCCGCAGACCCTTTCCCGGGGAATGGTGGAACAATTCCATGGAGATTCCTCTCACGCCGGACGCAACCACGCATCCCGGCCGTTCCGCTCCGTCAGATGGGTGGGAGATCGTCCCGGAACTGCGACAGAAAGCCTGATCGACGGGACTCGCCACATCGAAGTCGGAACGATCCTGTCATGTCAAGGGACCATTCGCGGCGACGAGTTGAGTGCCGGATCGAGATTGACACGGCGTTCGACGAACGTATCGTTGAGCCTTGTCGAATCGCGCTGCACCAACGGTCCCCTTCGCCGGCGGGCGGGTCACGGCAACGCGTCCGCCGCTCGCGAGCGGGCTCTGCCGGCCATCGTTTCGGCAACGAATTGCGCGCGACTCCCACAGATATCTACAGGAGAGCTCAATGAGTGCTTTTCCGCAGAACTATTGGTATGTCGCTGCATGGAGCAAGGAAGTGGGCAGGGAGCTCCTCAGCCGGACGATCTGCGGCGAACCGATCGTGTTCTACCGCCGCCGCGACGGCCGGCCCGTGGCCCTCGCGGACCGCTGTGTGCACCGCCGCTACCCGCTCTCGCTCGGCCGGCTCGAGGACGACTCCATCGAGTGCGGCTACCACGGCTTCGTCTTCGACTGCTCCGGGGCCTGCACCTTCGTGCCGGGTCAGGACCGCATCCCGCGCACCGCCCGGGTACCCGCCTACCAGGTGGTGGAGCGGGACAGGTGGATCTGGGTCTGGATCGGCGACCAGAGCAAGGCGGACCCGGCCCTGGTGCCGGACGCCCACTGGCTGGACGACCCGAACTGGGCGTCGGTCGAGGACATGGCGCACTCGCCGTTCCGGTACAGCCTCCTGATGGACAACCTCATGGACCTGTCCCACGAGACGTACCTGCACGCCGGCCTGATCGGGACGCCGGAGATCGCCCGCACGCCCTTCACCACCCGGGTCGACGACGTGCGGAACCGGGTCACCTTCTCGCGCCACATGGAAGCCGTGGAGTGCCCGCCCTTCTATGAGAAGACCACCGGCTACACCACGCCGATCGACCGCTGGCAGGACGTGGCGTTCCAGCCGCCCGCGTTCTGGGTGAACAACGTGCGGGTCGCGCCGCACGGCACGCCGGTCGGCCCGAACGGGGACGAGGGCGGCGCCCACGTGAAGATCCTTCACGGGCTCACCCCGGAGACCGAGAACAGCACCTGGGACTTCTGGGCCGTGGTCCGCGACTTCGCACTGGACGACGAGGCCGTCAGCCACGCGCTGCTGACGATGAACCAGGAAGTGGTCCAGCAGGACCTGGATGCCCTGACCGTCCTCGAGCAGGTCGTGGCCAGCGAGCCGCCGGGGACCCAGGAGCTGAGCGTCGAGATCGACGCCGGCGGCCTGGCCGCCCGCGCGATGCTGCGCAAGATCAACCAGTAACCGTCCGGACCGACCCCCGAAGGGCGGAAGACATGGCTCCCGACACGCTGGAGGTCCTGGTCCGTGAGCGGACCGAACTCGCGCAGGGCGTGCTGGGCCTGGAGCTGGTGGCGCCCGACGGCGGCGCGCTGCCCGCCTGGGCCCCCGGGGCGCACATCGACCTGGTCCTGCCGTCGGGGCTCGTACGGCAGTTCTCGCTGTGCGGCCCCGCCGACCGGGCCGGAAGCTGGCACATCGCCGTCCTGCGCGAGCCGAACGGGCGCGGCGGGTCGATCGAGGTGCACGACGAGCTCGCGGTGCACACACGCCTGCGCGCCGTCGGCCCGCGCAACCGCTTCCCGCTGCTGCCCGCCGACGACCTGCTGTTCATCGCGGGCGGCATCGGCATCACCCCGTTGCTGCCGATGCTCGCCGAGGCCGAACGCAGCGGAAGCCGTTGGCGGCTGCTCTACGGGGGCCGGACCAGGACGTCCATGGCGTTCCTGCCCGAACTGGCCGGCTACGGCGACCGCGTCAGGATCGTCCCGCAGGACGAGTTCGGGCTGCTCGACCTCGACGGGCCGCTGTCCCGGGTTCCGGCCGGCGGGCGGGTCTACTGCTGCGGGCCCGAGCCGCTGCTCGACGCGGTGCGGGAGCGCTGCGCCGGTCGGCCCGAACTGACGCTGCACACCGAGCGGTTCGCCGCCGCGCCGTCCACCGCCGGCCCCAGGGGGACGGACACCGGCTTCGAGGCCGTGCTCAAGCGCAGCGGCAGGTCGGTCCCCGTGCCCGCCGGGACCTCGGTGCTCGCGGCGCTGCGCGAGGCGGGGGTGGCGGTGCTCGCCTCGTGCGAGGAGGGCACCTGCGGGACCTGCGAGACCACCGTCCTGGAGGGCGCGGTGGAGCACCGCGACAGCCTCCTGACCGAGGAGGAGCGCGCCGCCGGCGACCTGATGCTGATCTGCGTCTCGCGCTCCCGCAGCCCGCGCCTGGTCCTCGACCTCTGAGGCCCCCCGGGGTCCCGGAGGTCCCGGAGGTCTCCGGACCGCTGACTTCCCACGTCCGTCACACCCCGTGGGGCCCGCCGCCCCCGGTCGCACCTGGAGAACACCGATGACGCACCCCCCGTCCTGGGACGGCCTCATCGAGGACGCCTTCCTCGAACAGGTCCGGGCCCGCCCGTCGGCCACCGCCCTGGTCGCGGGCTCCCGCGTGCTGACCTACCAGGAGCTGTACGACCGGGCGGCCGGCGTCGCCGCCGGGCTGCGCCGGCTCGGCGTGCGGCGCGAGACCCTGGTCGGCCTCGCCTTCGACCGCTCGGCCGACTCGATCGTGGCCCTGCTCGCCGTCGTCCTGGCGGGCGGTGCGTACGTGCCGATCGATCCCGCCTACCCCGCGCACCGCGTCCGCCAGATCACCGAGCAGGCCGAGCTGCGCCTGGTGGTGTGCCCGGAGACGGTGCGCGAGCGGTTCACCGTGCCCGAGCCCGCGCGCACCTGCGGACTCGAGGAGCTGCTGAGCCTCGGCGGGGCGGCGGACGAGCCGGCGGCGCCCCACGAGGCGCCCGGGGCCGGGCAGTCCCCGCTGGCCTACGTGATGTTCACCTCGGGCAGCACCGGCCGCCCCAAGGGAGTGATGGTCGAACACCGCGGCGTCCTGCGCCTGGTCAAGGACATCGGCTACCTGGACCTGTCCCCGGCCCAGCGGATGCTCCAGGCCGCGTCGCTCGCCTTCGACGCGGCGACGTTCGAGATCTGGGGCGCCTTGCTGAACGGCGCGTCGCTGCACGTCGTGGACCACGAGACGGCCGTCGTCCCGGGGCGCTTCGCGCAGGCGATCCGGGAGCAGGGCGTGACCATGGCCTTCGTCACCGCCCCGCTGTTCCACCGCATGGCCCAGGAGGACCCGGCGGCCTTCGCCTCGCTGGCCACCCTGCTGACCGGTGGTGACGTCGTCTCCCCCGCCCATGTGCGCCAGGTCCGCGAGACCAACCCCTCGCTCACCGTCGTCAACTGCTACGGCCCCACCGAGAACAGTGCCTTCACCACGGTCTTCCCCGTCCCCGGGCACACCGACGGCCCGCTGCCGATCGGCCGGCCCGTTCCCGGCACGAGCGTGCGGGTCTGCGACGAGCAGGGCCGCCCGGTACCCGCCGGAACCGTCGGCGAGCTGTACACGGCCGGCGCCGGGGTGGCGCGCGGCTACCTGGGCGAGCCCGAGCTGACGGCGCGCAAGTTCGTCCTGCTGGACGGCGAGCGCCACTACCGCACCGGCGACCTGGTGCGCGCCGACGAGGACGGGCTGCTGCACTTCCACGGCCGCCAGGACGACCAGGTCAAGATCCACGGCCATCTCGTGGAGCTCACCGAGGTCAACGCGGCGCTCCAGGCGCTGGAAGGCGTGAGCGACGCGTACACCAGCGTCATCGGCGAGCCGGGCGAGGAGCGCTCGCTGGCCGCCTACGTGGTGGCGCCGGGCCTCGACAGCGCGGCGCTGCGGCGCGCGCTGCGCGAGCGGCTGCCCGCGTACCTGTGCCCGGACCGCTTCGTGATGCTGGAGCGGCTGCCCCTGGCGCCGAACGGCAAGGTCGACCGGCACCGCCTGCCATCGGCCTCCCCCGCGCCCACGCCGCGGCGCGAGGGCCACGCGCTCACGCCCGCACAGGCCCGCCTGGCCGGGCTGTGGGCCGATGTCCTCGGCGTCGCCGCCGAGGACATCGGCCCGCAGGCGGACTTCTTCGAGCTCGGCGGCAACTCGCTCCTCCTCGGCGTCCTCATCGGCCGGCTCGCCCGGGAGGGCGTCACGGTCCGGTACGCCGAGGCGGTCGCCGCGCCTTCGCTCGCCGGGATGGCCCACACCCTGGCGGCCACCGACTCCGCCCCGGCGCCGGGATTGCCCCGCCCGGCGCCGGGTGCGGCCCCCCTCCACCCCCAGCAGCAGGGGCTGTTCGCGATCTGGCAGGCCGATCCGGAGTCGTTGGTGTACAACATCCCGGTGCGCCTGGAGCTGACCGGGCCGGTGGACCCGGAACGCCTCCGAGCGGCACTGGTCACCCTGGTGGCCCGGCACGAGGCACTGCGGATGCAGTTCACCGTCGGGTCCGACGGGGTCCGCCAGGAGCCGGCCCCGCCCACCGCACCGGAGTTCACGTACCTGCCCGCACCCGATGAGCGGGCCGTCGCCCGCTTCGTGCGTCCCTTCCGGCCTCACCGGCCCGACGGCGCTCCCCTGCTGCGTGCGCTGCTGGTGCGCGCGCCCGGCCCGGACCGGCACGACCTCCACCTCGACACCCACCACGTGGTCTTCGACGGGGTCTCGCTCCGGATCCTGGCCGAGGAACTGCTGGCCGCCTACGCGGGCGAGCCGCTTCCCGAGCGGGCCGCGGACTACCGCGCGGCGGCGTGGTGGGCCCACGACCGGGCCGCCGACGGGGCCGACTCGGCGGACGAGGACTACTGGCTGCGGCAGTTGGCGCAGGTGCCCACGGCGCCGGTGCTGCCGGTGGACCACCCGCGCGGGCCGGTGCGGGCCACCCGGGGAGCGGTGGTCAGCGCCGTGCTGGAGGCCGAGCGCTGCGCCGACATCCGCGCGGCGGCACGCCGGCACCGCACGACCGCGTTCGGGGTGCTGTTCGCCGCGTGGGCCGCGACGCTGGCCCGGATCTCCGGGCGGCGCGACTTCACCGTCGGCACTCCCACCAGCGGGCGGGTCCATCCCGATCTCGACTCGATGGTCGGCATGTTCGTGAACACGGCCTGCCTGCGCGTGCGGCTGGACGACGGCCCGGTGACCCTGGGCGACCTCGTGGCGCAGGCGGACCGGCTGGCCCGGGAGGCGCTCACCCACCAGGGTCCCCCGTTCCCCCAACTGGCACAGCGGCTCGGGCTGCTGCCCGAACCGGGGCGCAACCCGCTGTTCGACGTGCTGTTCGCGCTCCAGGACATCGACTTCCACGTGGTGCGCCGGGGCACGCTCACCGCCCGCACCGAACTGGTCAACCCGGGGACCACACGCTTCGACCTCAACCTCCAGGCCTACCTGCGGCCCGACGCGCTGAGGCTCGACCTGGAGTACGCGACCGACCTCTACGACCGGGCATCCGCGCAATGGCTGCTCGACGCCTATCGGGAGGCCGTGGCCGAGCTGCTCGACGATCCCGCGGTCCCCGTGATCCGGGCGAGCCGCACGACACCGGCCGCCGACCTGCCGGACTTCGACCTGTGAGGGCCGCCGACGTGGACACGAAAGAGACCATGAGCACCGCGTTCCAGCTCAGCCGAGACACCCATGCCTTCCCGGAGCAGACCGCGTACTGGACCTCGCTCCTGGCCGGCTGGGAGCAGCCCACCGTCCTGCCCCGCGACTTCCTGGCGCACCCGGGCGAGCCCTCCCACGACCAGGTCGCGGTGCCGCTGGCCGCGGACTGCGCAGCTCGCTGCCGCGCCCTGGTCAAGGACCGGCCCGCCCTGGGCCAGGTGCTGGTCACGGCCGTCGTGGCGGTGCTCGGCGCGCGCGCCACCGACACCGAGCAGGTGCAGGTGGTGACCTCGCACCGGCACTCCCCCGGCGCACCGGACGTCGCCTTCCCGCTCGGGCTGAGCGTCACCAGGCGGACCACGGGGCGCGAGCTGCTCGCCGCGGCCCGCTCCGCCTACCAGGAGGCGACCGCGCACCTGGACGTGCCCGTGACGCACCTGATGCGCTCCGAGGGGCACCTGCCCACCGACCTCGCGGCCGGCGTCGACGGGGAGCTCTCCGCGGCGCGGGCGGCGGACGCCGGGTGCGCCGTCCACGCCGACGTTCGGCTGCGCGACGCGCAGCCGCACCTCGTGCTGCGCTACCGCGCCGACCTGTTCACCGGCGACACCGCGCGGCGGCTGGCCGACGCCTGCGTCCACCTGCTCGACGCGGTCACCCGCGCCCCGGACGCTCCGATGGGCGACCTCCTGGACGCCTTCCCCGCCGAGCGCGCCGCCATCGCCGGATTCAACGCCACCGCTCGCGACTTCCCCGACGATGTCCCGCTCCACCGCTTCCTGGAGCGACAGGCCGCCCGGACCCCGCAGGCCGTCGCGATCCGCGACGACGGCACCACCTACGCGGAACTGGACCGGCGCGCCAACCAGCTCGCGCACCGGCTGCGCGCCGCCGGCGTCGGCCCCGGCGCGGTCGTCGGCGTGTGCCTCGCGCGCTCACCGCTCACCCTCACCGCGATCTACGCGATCCTCAAGGCGGGCGGCGCCTACCTTCCGATCGACCCGACCCTGCCGGCCAACCGCATCGCGTACATGCTGGAGCACAGCCGCACGGGCATCGTGGTCGGCGACGGCGCGACGCGGGACGTGCTGCCGGCCACCCGGACCTTCCTCGACGTGAGCGAGCCGGGCCTGCTCGACGGCGTCGCCCCGGCACCCGAAGGCGGCGCGGGACCCGACGACCTGTGCTACGTCATCTACACCTCCGGCTCCACCGGCCGCCCCAAGGGCGTCATGCTGGAACACCGGGCCGTCGTCAACCGGCTGGTGTGGATGCAGCGGGCCTACCCGCTGACGCCCGACGACGTGGTCCTGCACAAGACGCCGTTCACCTTCGACGTGTCCGTCTGGGAGATCTTCTGGTGGACGCTCGCCGGGGCATCGGTGTGCACCCTTGCCTCGGGTGCGGAGAAGGACCCCGCGGCGCTGGTCTCCCGGATCGCCGAGCACCGCGCCACCGTCATGCACTTCGTGCCGTCGATGCTCCAGGTGTTCCTGCAGTACGTGGAGCGCGACGCCGGCGCGCTGGCCTCGCTGCGACGGGTGTTCGCCAGCGGCGAGGCCCTGGGCACGGCTCATGCCGTCCGCTTCGCGGAGCTGTTGACCGGCCCGTCGGGCACCGAGCTCGTCAACCTGTACGGCCCGACCGAGGCCGCCGTCGACGTCACGCACTTCCCGTGCGCGGACCTCGACCCCCGGGCCGGCGTCCCGCTGGGGCGGCCGATCGACAACATCGTCCTCAGGGTGCGCACCCGGGCCGGCACCACCGCCCCGGTCGGCACCCCGGGCGAGCTGTGCATCGGCGGGGCGGGTCTGGCCCGCGGGTACCTGAACGCGCCGGAGCTCACCGCCGAGCGGTTCGTCGAGGACCCCGAACTCCCGGGCGGGCGCGGCTACCGCACCGGCGACCTGGCCCGCTGGTTGCCGGACGGGACGCTGGAGTACCTGGGTCGGATCGACACCCAGGTGAAGATCCGCGGCTACCGCATCGAGACGACGGAGATCGAGCACGTCGCCGAGTCCACCCCCGGTGTCGCCGCCTGTGCCGTCCTCGCCCTCGACGACGGCGGGGACCGCAGCCTGTGCGCGTACGTGGTGCCCGGCCCGGGCTACGACGAGGCGGCGGTGCGCGAGCGGCTGGCGGCCGAGCTGCCCGCCTACATGGTCCCGCAGTTCGTCGTCGCCCTGCCCGCCATCCCCACCACCCACAACGGCAAGCGCGACGTCAAGGCCTTCCCGCCGCCCCCGCGGCCCACCACCGGCGCCTCGGGCCCCGCACCGACGAGCCCGGTCGCGGTCCGGCTCGCGGAGATCTGGGCCCGGGTGCTGGGCGTGGCGACCATCGGGATGGAGGACAACTTCTTCGCCCTGGGCGGTGATTCGATCAAGATCGTGCGGGTGCTGGCCGAGGCGCAGCACAGCGGTCTCGACTTCACCTTCCAGGACCTGTTCGCCCATCCCACGCTGGCCGCCCTGGAGCCGCTCGTGCGCCAGGGCGCGCCCCGGGGCGAGGTGGCGGCGGAGGCGAGCGCGCTGACCCGCGAGGACGAGCTCCTGCTGCCGCCGGACGCCGTGGCCGCCTACCCGCTGTCCGCGCTCCAGGCCGGTCTGCTGTACGAGGTGGAGCTGACCGGGCACCGGCCCGGGCTCTACCACGACGTGGTGAGCTACCGCGTCGGCGAGCCCCTCGTGCTGGACGCCTTCCGCGCGGCCGCGGCCGCGGTCGCCGCCCGTCATCCGATGCTGCGCAGCTCGCTGCACGTGTCCGGCTACAGCGAGCCGCTGCAGATCGTCCACGCCGATGCGCCGGACCTCGTCGAGGTGACGGACCTGTCCGAGTTGGACGAGGCCGCGCAGGAACGGGAGCTGGCCGGCTTCTACGACCGTGAGCTGGCCCGCGGTTTCCGCCCGGAGGAGGGCGGCCTGGTGCGCGTCCGGCTGCACCTGCTGGGCGAGCGCGGCTACCAGTACAGCCTCAGCTACCACGCGGCGGCGCTGGACGGCTGGAGCGTCACCGTGGTCCACCACGACCTGTTCGCCGCCTATCTGGCCCTGCGCGCGGGCCGGGAGCCCGGATTCGCCCCGCTCGGCTCCGACTACGAGCGCTTCGTGCGCCTTGAGCGCGCCGCGGTGGCGTCGGCGGACAGCCGTGAGTTCTGGCAGGGCGTCCTCGACGACCACGACGGGGTCCGGCTGCCCCGGTACCCCTTCGACGCCGCGGCCCCCGCGCAGGCCCCCGGCGTGGTCATGCACGACGTCCCGCTGGCGGCCCCGGTCCCGGCCGCCGTCGAGCGCGTCGCCGAGCGGCTGAACGTCCCGGTGAAGTCGGTCCTGATGGCGGCGCACGTGGCCGTGCTCGCCTTCGTCACCGGCTCCGGCGACGTGCTGACCGGCTACGAGCACAGCGGCCGGCCGGAGGTCGTCGGCGGTGACCGGATCGCGGGCCTGTTCCTCAACACGGTGCCGTTCCGGGTCCGCATCGGCGACGGAAGCTGGGCCGACCTGGTGCGCGAGGTGTACCGCACGGAGACCGAACTGCTGCCGCACCGGCGCTACCCGATGGGTGAGATGAAGCGCGTGCGGCAGGTCCAGGAGCCCTTGTTCGAGGCCGTCTTCAACTTCACGCACTTCCACCTGCTCGACGACCTGCGCCGCGACCACGGGCTGCGTCTGGTGCGCAGCCAGGTCGCCAGCGAGACCGAGTTCCCCTTCCGCGCCGAGTTCTGGCAGGACGCCTTCAGCGGCGAGGTCGCGCTGTCGCTGCACTACTACCGCGACGTCTTCCCGGCCGAGCAGATCGAGCGGATCGCCGGCTACTACCGGCGCGCCCTGGAGCTGCTGACCGCCCGGCCCGAGTCCGGGGTCCGTGAGGTGACCCTGATGGGCGAGGAGGAGCTGGAGCTGCTCACCACGGGCCTGGCGGGCCCGGTGCGGGAGCTGCCGAAGGGCGGGACGCTCGGGCTGTTCGCGGCCCAGGTCGCGACCCGGCCCGACGGGATCGCCGTACGCCACCGGAGCAGCACGTTGACCTACCGGGAGCTGGACACCGCGTCCGCCCACCTCGCCGACCGGTTGCACGCGGCGGGGGTCCGGGCGGGTGACGTGGTCGCCACCCCGATGGACCGCGGCCTCGAGTGGGCGGTGAGCGTCCTGGCCGTGCTGCGGCTCGGCGCGGTGTACCTGCCGCAGGAGCCGGCCGATCCGCCCGCCCGGCTGCGCGCCATGCTGGCCCGCTCCGCGAGCCGGCACGTCCTCACCGGCGCCCGGCACCGGGAGGCGCTGGCGAAACGGCTGGCCGGTGACGGCGAGGGCCCCGCGGTGCTCTGCTACGAGGAGTTGATGGCCGAGCCGTCCGGGGACCGCGCGCCCGGCGCCGCTGCGGCTCCGGCCGATCCGGCCTACCTGATCTTCACGTCCGGTTCGACCGGCGAGCCCAAGGGCGCGCTGATCCACCACGAGGGCATGCTCAACCACCTGCTCGCCAAGGTCGACGCCCTGGGGATGACGGCCGAGGACGTCGTGGCGCAAGTGGCCACCCAGTGCTTCGACATCTCCGTGTGGCAGCTGCTGGCGGCCTGGCTGGTGGGCGGGACCACGGTCGTCCTCGACGCCGAACTCGTCACCGACCTGCCCGCGTTCGCCCGGGCCCTGGAGGAGGAGCGCGTCAGCGTGCTGGAGGTGGTGCCCTCGTTCCTGGACGCGTTGCTCGGCGAACTCGCCGACCGTCCGCGTGCGCTGCCGGCCCTGCGCTGGAACCTGGTGACCGGTGAAGCCTTCCCGCCCGCCCTGAGCCACGGCTGGTTCGAGCGCTACGACGTGCCGATGGTCAACGCGTACGGGCCGACCGAGACCTCCGACGACGTCACCCACCACGTGCTGACGGGCCCGGCGGCCGGCGAACGCCTGCCGGTGGGCCGCCCCATCGCCAACACCAACATCCACATCGTCGACTCGAGCGGCCGGCCCGTCCCGTTCGGCACCTACGGCGAGATCCTGGTGACGGGGACGGGCGTGGGGCTCGGGTACCTGAACGACCCGGAGCGCACCGCGCGGGCGTTCGTACCCAACACCCTGGACACGCTCCCGTCGGTGTCCGGACGGCTCTACCGCACCGGTGACATCGGACGCTGGCTGCCCGGCGGGGTCCTCGACTGCGCCGGCCGCCGCGACCACCAGACGAAGCTGCGGGGCTTCCGGATCGAGCTGAGCGAGGTCGAGGGGGCGCTGGCCGCGGTGCCCGGCGTGGACCACGCCGTTGCCCTGGTGCGCCGGGACGGCGGCCGGGACCGGCTCGCCGCCTGGTACACGGGCACGGCCGAGCCGTCGCCCGCAGCGCTGTCCGCGGCGCTCGCGCGCACGCTCCCCCGGTACATGGTGCCGGACGTCTTCGAACGGTTGGAGAGCTTCCCGGTGACCCGCAACGGGAAGGTCGACCGCGCCGCACTGAGCCGCCGCCCCCTCACCGACCGCCACCGGGAGGTGATCGAACCCCCGGCGAACGCCGCCGAGTCCGCGATGGTCGCGGCGTTCGGCGAGATCCTGGGCGTGCCCGCGGACACCGTCTCGGCCACCGCCGGCTTCTTCGACCTCGGCGGCCACTCGCTGGCCGCGATGCGGCTCGCGGCCAGGCTGCCCGGGGTGTCCCTGCGGGACGTGGTGGACCATCCGACGCCGCGGGCGCTGGCCGCGCTGGCCGCCCGGACGGCTCCGGGCGCGGCCGCCGAGCGGGCCGGGGACGGGTCGGCTGCGGGTCGTGGCGTCGACCCGCTCACCGATCTGACCGCGATCGCCGGGCTGGCGACCTCCGGCCCCCTGGCCACGGTCGTCTGCTTCCCCTTCGCGGGAGGCACGGCCGCCAGCTATCTCGCCTTCACCAGGGCACTGCACGAGGCGGGGGCGCCGGTGCGGGTGCTGGCCGCCGACTTCGGCCACGCCCTCGCCGACGGCGCCGACGTGCGGGACTTGGCCGCCGCGGTGGCCGACCGGGCCGAGGGACCGCTCGTGCTGCTGGGTCATTCGGCGGGCGCCGCGCCGGCCGTGGACACCGCGTTCGCGCTGCGCCGCCGGGGCCAGGAGCCCGCACACGTCTTCGTGGTGGCGTCCCTGCCCCGCTCCGACGACCCTGCGGATTACGACCCGGAGGAATCGCTGCGCCGTGGCGACGAGGAGGTGTGGCAGTGGCTCGGGCAGTACACCGGCCTGGACACGGCCGGGCTGCCGGCGGCCGCACTGCGCCGGATCGCCCGGGACTTCCGGCGGGACTCGGCCGCCGCGGCCCGCTCCTGGACACGGCTGCTGGCGCTGCCGGCGGGCAGCGCGCTGGACTGCCCGCTGTCGCTGCTGCTCGCCGCGGACGACCCGCTCACCCGGGACCACGAACAGCACGTGCACCGCTGGGCCCGGCTGACCCGCGAGCTCGACCTGAGCATCGTCGGCCACGGCGGTCACCACCTCAACTCGACCCGGCCGGACTTCCTGGCCGAGCAGGTCCGCAAGGCGGTCCGACGGTGAGGGCGCAGGCTGCCTACGAGCTGGGCGCGCCCCACGCCTTCCTCGAACTGCCCGATTTCGTCGGGGAGTTCTCGACCCACCTGAAACTGGAGGGACTCAACCCGGCCGGGTCCATCAAGCTCAAGGTGGCCCGGGCGATGGTGGAGAACGCCGAGGCCGACGGCGTGCTCAAGCGGGGGGCTCGGCTGATCGAGTCGACCTCCGGGAACCTCGGCATGGCGCTGGCCTCCGTGTGCGCCGCCAAGGGCTTCCACCTGATGGTGATCACCGATCCGAACGCCAACGAGCACAGCATCCGCTTCATGCGGGCGATGGGCGCGCATGTGACGGTCGTGACCGAGCAGGACGCCAACGGCGGGTTCCTGCAGACCCGGATCCGCCTGCTCCACCGTCTCCTGGCCGAGGACCCGTCGCTGGTGTGGCTCAACCAGTACACGAACCCGGCCAACCCCGGGGCCCACCGGGACGGCACCGCCGCGGAGATCTTCCAGGGCTTCGGGCAGCCCGACTGGCTGTTCGTCGGAACGGGCACCAGAGGCACCCTGATGGGCTGTGTGGAGTACGTGCGGACCACCGGGGCGGCCACCCGGATCGTGGCGGTGGACACGCTGGGGTCGGTGACCTTCGGCGGGCCCGCGGGGCGGCGGTGGATACCGGGGCTCGGAGCGAGCAGACGGCCGGAGATCTTCCACGACGACAGGTCCTTCGACAAGGTCCTGATCGAGGAGCGGGACACCGTCATGATGTGCCGCCACGTGGCCAGGACCTACGGTCTGCTGCTCGGCGGCTCCACCGGCACCGTGCTGGCCGCGGTGCGGTCCATGCGCGAGGAGATCGCGCCGGGCGCCACCGTGCTCGCGGTCTCCCCCGATCTGGGCGACCGCTACCTGAACACCGTGTACGACGACGACTGGGTGTACGAGCGCTTCGGCGTGACGGATCTGCTCGACATCGAAACCACCGACATGGCGAAGGCACAGGCATGACGACAGACAAGGGGGCACCGGTGGCGACGTTCTCGGTGCTGGGCGGCAGTGATGTCCAGGCGCTGCTGGAGGGCCGCGAGAAGGACGTCATCGAGCAGGTGCTCGCGGCGTACCTGACCCACCACACGGGCGGGAGCGTGAACCCGGACAGCTACTTCCTGCGTTTCCCGGAGAAGCCGGACGCCCGCATCATCGCGCTGCCCGCGTACCTCGGCGGCGAGGTCGGCGTCGCGGGCATCAAGTGGATCAGCAGCTTCCCGGGCAACGTCGCCAGGGGCGAGCCGCGCGCCTCGGCGGTGCTGGTCCTCAACGACTACGACACCGGCCGTCCGATCGCCCTGTTGGAGGCGGCGGGGATCAGCGCGGCCCGCACGGCGGCGTCGGCCGCGCTGGCGTGCACCGTGCTGAGCGACGCCAGGCCCGCCACCGTCGGCGTGGTGGGCGGCGGTGTGATCGCACGCACGCTCTGCCAGTACCTGCACGCGGCCGGCGTCCCGCTCGAGCAGGTCCGCTGCCACGACCTCGACCCGGTGTCGGCCGGAGCCCTGACCCGCCACCTGCGCGAGCGGTACGGTTCCGACGCCCGTGAGGGCGACCTCGCGGCCGCCCTGGACTGCGACCTGGTCCTCCTGGCGACCACGGCACCGGTCCCGTACGTGCCGGCCGACCTCCGCTTCCGGGCCGGCCAGTTGGTGCTGAACATCTCGTTGCGGGACCTGGCGCCCGAGACGCTGCTGGCGGCCGACAACATCCTGGACGACGTCGAGCACTGCCTGAAGGCCAACACGTCCCCGCACCTCGCCGAACAGCTCACCGGCGGGCGGGAGTTCGTCACCGGCACGCTGGCCGGTGTGCTGCGCGGCGAGGTGGTGTGCCGCCCGGACCGGCCCGTTGTGTTCTCGCCGTTCGGCCTCGGCGTCCTCGACCTGGCGGTCGGCCACTGGCTGTACCGGCGGGGGCTGGAGGAGGGCCGGCTGATGCCGCTGCCCGGTTTCTTCGGGGAGATGCGACGGTGGTGAGCGGGCAGCGGCCCGCGGCGGCCGATGCCGGACGTCCGATGGCCACCCGGCAGCTGGCCGCGGTGGTGGTGGCACGGGCCACGAGCTGTGCGGGCTTCTTCTCCTTCCTGCCCTACCTGGGGCTGTGGCTGGTGGACACCCAGGGCCTGTCCGGCGGCAGTGCCGGCCTCGTCGTGGGCTCCTCCATCCTGGCCAACCGGGCCGGTGCGGTGCTGCTGGTCCCGCTGATCAACCGGTTGGGGCTCAAGGCCTCGGTCGTCCTCGGCTACGTGGGGGCCGTTGCGGTCTTCGTCGCACTCGGTTCGGGGCTGGGGCTTCCGGCCATCGGCTGGCTGGTGCTCGCCACGCTGGTCGGCCTGTTCCTGGCGATGGCGACGACCGCGATGAAGGCCTCCGTCGCGGCCCTCCCGGCGGACCAGCGGCTGCGGGGGTTCAGCTACCTCAACATGGCGGTCAACGCGGGATCCGCGGTCGGCCCGGCCCTCGGGGGGCAGCTCCTGCACTGGCGCGCGGGCTGGTTGCCGCTGGCGGCGGCGGCGCTCCACCTGGTGGCGCTGGTGACGGCGACGGCGCTGCCCGGCACCTGGCGGCGGTCCGAGCGTCCGGTGCCACCGGCCGGGGGCGGCGGGCGCCGGTGGCGCGTGCAGCGCCCGTTCGTGGTGTTCTCGCTGCTGGCGTGCGGTACCTGGGTGGCGTACGCCCAGACGTCCGACGTGCTGCCGGCCTACCTGGGCGACACCGTCGACGCCCGCGACCTGGGCCTGGTGTTCACCCTGAACGCCGTGATGGTGGTGGCCCTGCAGGTGCCGATGTCCTGGCTGATCCGCCGGTTGCTGGACGCGCCGCGCGGCGGCTTCGGCGCTCTGTGGGCCGCGGCCTGCGCGGTCCTGGCCGCGTCCGTGCTGCTGTTCGCGCTCGGCCGGTCGACCGGCCTGGGCGTGGTCCTCGTGGCGATGGTGCTCTTCACCCTGGCCGAGCTGATCTGGAGTCCGCTCTACGACGCCCAGATCAGCGAGCGCCGCGGGACGCTGTCCCTACCGGCCGCCTACGCCCTGGCGGGTGTGGCCTCGGGCGCCGCGGAGTCGGTCGGCGCGTGGCTCGGGACCTTCCTGGTGGTCGGCCGCTCCGGGTCGGGACTGCTGTCGCCGGCGGCGTCACCGTACTGGGGCGCGGCCGTCCTCGCCCTGCTCACCGGCCTGGCCATGGCCTGGGACGGGCGCTCATCGTCCGCCGATCTACCGGACGCGCACGAAGGAGAAGGAGTTGACCATGAACTGGATGTGTCTGCTCGGACCTAGCCCCGGCGGGGCCAGGGCGATCACCCTGCACGGCCACCGGCCGGTGGTCCTGGTGGCCCCGGGCGTGGCGGTGCCTCGCGAAGTGGCGGCGCACGCGGAGCGCGTCGTCTTCTGCCCCATCACCGACCACGACGCGGTGCGGGCGGCGGTGGACCGCCTCATCGCCGAACTCGGTCCTCCGCGCCTGGTCCTGTCCTTCACCGAGTACGCCCAGGAGGTCTGCGCCCGCATCGCGACCGACCTCGGGCTGCCGTCCGTCTCCCCCGCCGCCGCGGCCCGTGCCCGCGACAAGGCGGCCATGCGCCGCCTGCTCGCGGACACGCCCTACGCCTGGCGGTACGCCGCCGGCACCGCCGACGAGGTCGCCGCCGCCGTGCGGGACGAGCCGGACGGTGTCCCGTGGGTCGTCAAACCGGCCGACGGTGCGGGCAGCATCGGGGTGTCGGCGCTGCGGTCGCACGCCGAGCTGGCCCGGTGGCAGGCCGAGGTGGCGGCCGCCGGGGCGCACGGGACGGCGGCCCAAGGGCCGGGCACCTCGCGGTACATCGCCGAACACATGGCGCAGGGGCCGGAGTTCAGCGTCGAGGCGGTCAGCGCGGCAGGTCGGCACACCGTGCTGGCGATCACCGCGAAGCAGACCACGGGCAGCCCCGGCTTCGTGGAGACGGGACACATGGTCCCCGCTGCGCTGCCCGAGAGCGACGCCGAGCGGCTGCGCGAGGCGGTGCGCTGCGTCCTGGACCGGCTGGAGATCCGTTACGGCGCAAGCCACACCGAGCTGCGGCTGGACCCGGTGCACGGGCCCGTGGTCATCGAGACCCACACCCGGGTCGGCGGCGACTGCATCCCGGAACTCGTCGAACTGGCCACCGGCCAGGACCAGTACGAGCGTGCGGTGGCGGCCTTGCTGGGTACGGCTCCGGTGCTGACCGCGGGCCCCGTGGCGCCGGGGGCGGCGATCAGCTTCGTGTTGCCGCCCGCCTGCGGCACCCTCACCGGCATCGCCCTCGTCCCCGCTGACGGCGTCCTGCGGTGGGACTTCGACCGCCGGCCCGGCGACGGCCTTTCGGACCTGAGCAGCTCCGAGGACCGGGTGGGCTACGCGATCGCCCTGGGCGAGACGGCGGTGGAGGCCATGGAGAGCGCCATGAAGGCGACGGCCGGCGTCCACCTCCAGGTCGTCGCCCCCTGATCCGGAGCCGGGCCACCGGCTCCAGGACGTCCTGCGCCCGCCGCCCCGGTACCTGGCCCGAGCCAGGTACCGGGGCGGCGGGCGTTTCGGTGCGGACCCCCTCAGATCCAGCGCGACTCCCGGGCAATGCGCAGCGCGTCGATCCGGTTGCGCGCACCCATCTTCGCCACCATCGATGCGAGGTAGTTGCGCACCGTTCCCTCCGAGAGGTGCATCCGGGCCGCTATCTCGGGGACCGTGTCGCCCCGGGCGACCCGTTCGAGCACCGAGAACTCGCGCGCGCTGAGCGGGCAGTCGCTGTTGCTCAGCGCCGCCACCGTCAGTTCCGCGTCGAAGACCCGCTCTCCTTGGTGCACGCGGTGGATGGCCTCGACGAACTGGCTCGGTGACACGCTGCGTTCCACGATGCCGGAGATGCCGGCGGCGAATGCCTGACGAACGAGGGAACGCGTCACCGCGGTGGAGAGCAGAATGCTCCGGCAGCCCAGGTTCGCGATTTTCTCGGCGACGTCGATCGCGTCGCTGTCCTCGCCCTCGAAGCTGATGACCGCGACATCGGGCCGGTGCGTCTCGGCGAATTGCAGCGCAGCGGAGGTGCTTTCCGCGGGTCCGACGACACGGACTTCCTCGCGTCGCTCCAGCAGTGCGGCCAGCGCGACGCGGGACAGATGCAGGTCATCGGATACCAGGACATCGATTCCCATGCAGTCCCCCTGACTAGTGACTCGGACAACTAGCTAGTCATTGTGGGGATCACGACTGGGTGAGGTCTGGACGCCGTCTATAGACGGGCCCGGGAGAGGAGTGTCGCCCGGTGGTTCGTCAGGTCACGGCTTGTGCGCTCCGTCATCGGTGGCGGGGGCGGGCCGGGGCAGGACGAAGAGCGCGATGAGGACGCCGCAGGCGAGGAGTCCGGCGCCGACCAGCATGCCGAGCGCGTATCCGTCGTTGAGCGTGGCGGGCGTGAGCACACTGCCGGTGCGGTTCGCGGCGACGGTGCCGAGAGCGGCGAGGCCGAGCGAGGCGCCGATCTGGCGCGTGCTGTTGAGCACACCGGAGGCGGCGCCCGCCTCGTGCGGTTGGACGCCTCCGGTGGCGATGGAGACGGCCGGCGCGAGGCACAGGCCGATGCCGATGCTGGCGAGGACGGACGGGCCGAGGACGTCGGCCAGGAACGAGCCGTCGGAGCGCATCAGGCCGAACCAGGCGTAGCCGAGCGCGGCCAGCGTGCCGCCGGTGATCAGCATGTTCCGGGGGGCGAACTTGTAGCCGAACTTGACGGCGAGGGTGGAGCCGACGACGACGCCCAGCATGAACGGCAGGAACTCGGCCCCCGCGCGGGCCGGGCTGCCGCCGAGCACCCGCTGGAGGTAGAGGGAGACGAAGTACAGGGCCGAGGCCATGGCGCCGCCGAACAGCAGGATGAAGAGGTTGGCGCCGGCGACCGAGCGGTTGGTGAACAGACCGAGGCGGATCAGCGGGTCGCGCTTGGTGGTCCGCTCGACCTGGATGAACGCGGCGAGCAGGGCGACGGAGACCACCAGCGTGAGCAGGGTGGTCGGCGAGGTCCACGCGTACTGGTCGGTGCGGACGATGCCGAACACGAGCAGGGCCGCGCCCGCCGTGGCCAGCACGGCACCCAGCACGTCCGGCCGGCCGCGGCGCGCGGCCGTGGCGTCCGGGGCGATGCCGTGCCAGGCGAGGGCCAGCGCGAGGGCGGCCATCGGCAGGTTCACGTACATGACCCACTGCCAGCCCGCGTACTGGGTGAGCAGGCCGCCGACCAGGACGCCGACGGCGCCTCCGGAGGCGTTCATCGCGCTCCAGATGCCGAAGGCCTTCACGCGCTCCTTGCCCCCGGGGAACGTCGAGGAGAGCAGCGCCAGCGCGGCCGGCGCGAGCGCCGCGGCGCCGATGCCCTGTGCGGCGCGCGCGGCCACTAACTGACCGGGCGCCTGCGCGAGGCCGCCGAGGAGTGAGGAGAGGCCGAACAGGCCGAGCCCGAACAGCATCACGCGCTTGTGCCCGTAACGGTCGGCGATCTTGCCGCCCAGCAGGAGCAGGCCGCCGAAGGTGAGGGCGTAGGCGTGGATCACCCAGGTCAGACCCACCTGGCTGAAGCCCAGGCCGCTGGCGATCTGGGGCAGTCCGACGTTCACCACCGTCAGGTCCAGCGACACCATGAACTGCACCACGGAGACCGCCGCGAGGGTGGTCCCGGGTCGTGCGCCGCGCGCGACGACCGTCGTGTTCTCACTTGCCACTTGCGTACTCGTCACCGCATCCAGCCCCTCTGCTTCTGGTCGTGCCGATGGAGTTTCCGACCGTGTTCCGAAATTAGCAGCGGGGACCGCGAGGTGTCGACCGTGCAGGTCAACACCCCTGCGAACCATGGGTGTCGGCGCAAGGCATGATGGGGCGATGCAGCGAACGAACGCACCGCGGCGACCTGTCGGACGCCCTCCCGTGACCTCTCGCGAACAGATCCTGACCGCGGCTCGCGCCCTCATCGACGAGTACGGGTGGGAGAAGCTCACGGTCCGCCGGCTGGCCTCCGAGATCGGCGTCGGGACGACGACCCTGTACTCGCACCTGCGGGACAAGGAAGACCTGCTGTTCCTGCTGATCTACGAGTACGCGGAGCAGATCCCGCACCCCGAGCTGCCGAGCGAGCCGCGGGAGCGGATCGTCACGGCCGCCGTCGCGATCCACGACGGCCTGGCGGCGTGGCCCTGGGCGGCGGAGGTCCTCACCACCGACGGGTTCATCGCCCGGCTCGGCGACTCGTTCCTCTGGCTGGTCGAGACGATCCTGGCCGGGGTCGTCGATGCCGGATGCCCCCAGGAGCAGACCGTCCGGATCTTCCGCAGCATCTGGTACTACACGGTCGGCGAGATCCTCGTTCGCGCGCACACCCGCCACCGCAAGATGGACGAGGAGGACCCCACCTGCCTCAACCCCTACTTCGGCAACGCCGACGGCCCGCTGCGGCACCCGACCCTGGCCGCCGTCGCCGGCCGGTGGGCGGCCCTGGCCGGGCAGGACACCTTCGAGCAGGGGCTGCGCGCCTTCGTCGACGGTCTGCTCGCGCAGTGCCTGGCGCACACCTCCGGGACCCCGGGCGCGGGGCCGAGCTGACCGTTCAACTGTCTACCGCAGGCAGTTGAACGGCGCGCGCCGGGCGCGGCTTTCCGTGGATCCTTCACCCATTCTCGTGGGTATTTCCTTTTCGCCCGCCCGCGCCTAACCTCGGTCGACGGTGGCGGCGGGCCCGGAAACGGGCGGACACCCGGCGAAGTCATGAGGAATGCACCTATGCGGGACCGGGCCCGGCATTTTAGCGTGACCGCATCCCGAGGAAACCTCTCCGCGATCCGGGCCCCGCGATCCGGGGCCCGGATCGCGGGGCGTGACCGTGCTCACCGTGAACCGCTCACCGCAATCCCGTGCCAGACGGGCATCGAACTCGGAAGAAGAGTCGGACCATGAACATCCCTGTCTACATCGCGTCGGCTGCGGCCTGGATTCCGTCCGCGGAATCGGCAGCGGAAGCGGTGGCCGCCGGTCAATACCCCGCTGACGACAATGCCACCAACAAAATACCCTGCCTGCCGGTGGCACCGGATGACATCTCGGTCCCGGACATGGGAGCGATCGCCGGGCGGAAGGCCCTGGAACGGGCCGAGGAGATCGTCGGCGGCCAGGTCGACCTGATCCTGCACGCGTCGATCTACCACCAGGGCCGCGACCACCACTGGAACTCGGCTCCGTACATCCAGCGCGAGCTGGGCGTCGCCGACGCCTTCTCCCTGAACCTGGAGGGGATGTCGAACGGCGGAATGGCGGCGATCGACCTGGCGATGGCCCGGCTCGAGGCCGGCCGGGGCACGAGCGCGCTGATCACCACGGCGGACCGGTTCTGTCCGCCCGGGTTCGACCGGTGGCGGGGCTCGTACGGCATCCTCTTCGGCGACGGCGCCACGGCGATGGTCCTCTCCACGACCGGCGGTTTCGCCCGCATCCAGGCCATCGCGTCGATCACTGACAGCTCCCTGGAACCGCTGCACCGGGGCACCGCCCCGTTCACCAACGCGTACGGCGTGGTCGAGAACGAGAACCTGCGCACTCCCAAGAAGTCGTACCTGGAGGAGGTCGGGACGGAGTCGGTGCTGCGGCGCGCCGAGGAGGCGCTGATGAGCGTCCTCGCCAAGGTGCTCAGCCGCACCGGGACCACGCTCGACGACTTCGCCAGGATCCTGCTGCCCAACATGGGGCACGGGCTGATGGAGGCCCAGTTCTTCAAGCCGCTGGACATCCCCGCCGAACGCACGCTGTGGAACTGGGGGCGCTACGCGGGGCACTTGGGCGCGGGCGACCTGACCGCGGCGGTGGCCCGCCTGGTGGAGAAGAAGGAAGTGAGCCCGGGCGACCGCGTGCTGCTGATCGGCACCGGCGGCGGCTACTCGGTGACCGTGGCCGCGGTGGAGATCGAGTCGGTGCCGCAGTGGCCCGAGACCACGACCGACTTCACCCTGCCCGCCGACGTCACGGCCTGAGTCCCGAACGGCTGCTCGCGCCGTAGCCCGACCCCGTTGAACAGCCGGCCGCGCGGATCCGGACCGCCGGATCCGCCGTCGGTGCGACTCGAGGAGAGCCCTCTTGGCCATGGACCGTTTCGTCCGCGCCTTGATCCAGTGGCAGGCCGGCAGCCGACCCGAACCGGCGCGCACGCTCACCGTGGCGCAGCAGCGCGAGCGCTACGCCGCCCAGGCGGCCCAGTTCAGCGCGGGCGCCCGGGACGCGGGCGTCGAGACGAAGGACCAGCTGATCGACGGCGGTGACGGCGAGTTCGGCGTCCGGACGTATCTGCCGCCCACCGACCGGGGGCGTCTGGTGACGTACCTGCACGGGGGCGGCTGGGCCGTCGGTGACGTCGACACGCACGACCCGGTCTGCCGTCGCCTCGCCTCCGAACTCGGCGCGGTCGTCGTCTCCGTCGACTACCGCCGTGCGCCGGAGCATCCGTACCCCGGCCCGCTGCGGGACGGCATCGCCGCGTCCGACTGGGCGGACCGCACCTTCCCGGGCCGCCGGCACGTGATCGCCGGGGACAGCGCGGGCGGGGCGCTGGCGGTGGGGATCGCGATGCACTACCGCGACCACGGCGGCGTGGAGTTCGCCGCGCAGCTGCTGGTGTACCCGGTGGCCGATCCGCAGCTGCGGTTCCCGTCCGCGCGCACCTACGGTTCGGGGTACCTGCTGGAGGTCGACGACCTGCGCTGGCACTACGAGCAGTACGTACCGGATCCGGCGCGCCGGAAGGACCCGGCGGTCGACTTGCTGGGCGCCGATCACCGCGGACTGCCGCCTGCGGTGGTCGGCACGGCCGAGTTCGATCCGCTGCACGACGAGGGCGTCGAGCTCGCGGTGCGGTTGGCCCGAGCCGGCGTCGAGGTGCAGCACGTGCCCGCTCCCGGCCTGGTGCACGGGTATCTCCTCATGGCCGGCGTCCTGCCGGCCGCCGCGGTGGCGATGGGCAACGTGCTGGCCGCCGTGGAACGGATGCTGACCTCGGCTCCTGCGGCGCAGTAGGGCTTGTCCGACCATTCGCGTCGTGTCGGCGGGAATGGTCGGGCAAGCCCTGGCGCCGGCCGCATCCCCTCTCCGGCAGCCCTGGTCCGTGCCTTCGCCCCTGCGGCGTGGAGCACGGACCAGGGCTGCGGTGCATGCCCGGGGGGAGGAGGCCGGCCCGTGGCCGCCGCAGGCCGGCCGCGGCAATCGCGTGTCGGCCTCAAGCGCTGGTGGGCGCGCCGTCGTTGCGGCGGCGGAAGACGTGGCCGGCGGTGGTGCTCACGGCGATGCGGTTGTGTCCGAAGCGGTCCTCGCCGCTGACCAGGACCGCTCCGTACCGCTCCAGGCTCGACCGGGCGCCGAACTCCTCGACCGCCGAAGCTCCGGGGTAGATCCGCACGAACGCGGGCACGTAGCGGGCCGAGAAGCCCATGCGCATCCGCTTGGTCCGACCGGCGTGCGGGTGCGAGGCGTGCAGGAGGCGCGACCAGAACATGACGAACTGCCCGGCCCTCAGCTCCACGGACACGGCCCGCGACTCGTCCGGCTGCCAGTGCGGGTCGATCTGGAGTTCGCGGTAGTCGTAGCCGAAGAAGCCGCGCCGGACGCCGTTCTTCACCACGGAGGTGTTCCGGTCGGGGTCGTAGAGCATGTGCTTGGTCTCGTCGTAGTGCATGGTGCGGTGGGTGCCGGGGATGAACTGCAGGCCGCCCATGTCGGCGGGGGCGTCGGTGAAGGCGCACCACACGGTGAGGCAGCCGCCCGGGCCCGATCCCGGCGGCCACTGGATCTGGGGCCGGCCGGAGGCGTTGGCGAAGGTGTCGGACTGGTGCCAGTCCGTGCCTTCGTTGCCCGGGTACTTGGGGAAGAAGTCCGAGCGCCAGCACAGCACGTCAGGCCCGAGTACGGAGACGACCCGGTCCACGATGCCCGGCTGGGTGATGTGGTCGGCGAGGAAGGCGTTGTCGAGGTGCCGGTCGTGGTTGGACAGGTTCGCCGCCTCCGATCCGTCGGTGGCGTCCTGGTACACCGCGCCGCTGCAGTCCGTGAGGTCCTGGCGGGTCCGGGCCCACTGCCGTGCGATCTCGTCGGGCTCGTAGAGCGTGAAGGGGCCCGCGTACCCGGTCCGGTGGAACTGCTCCAGCTCGTCGGCGGTGAGCCGGAAGTCGTGCTGTGGGGCGGACATGCCTCTCCTCGGTCGTGGCTCGGGACCTCTGGGCAGACGTGGACCGGCCCGGGAAAGCGAAGGGGCCCACGTGCCCGGGGAGCACGTGGGCCGGCCCGCGTCCGCGGCGGCCTTCTCGAGCGGCCCGCGGGCCGCGTCCGTCACCTCAGAGGTCATTGCGGTGTGGGTTCGGGTCAGCCCGCCATCGCGTCGGCCACCGGTTCGACCGGTCGGGCCGCTCGCGCCCCGCCGGCGGTGGTGCCGGTGGGCGGGTCCGGGGTGAAGGCGCCCGGCTGTCGCAGCTCGTCCAGGAGCTCGTCGACGCGCTCCGCGGTGAGGTGGCGCATCACGTACAGGTGGACGTACGCGCGGGCGGTGCCGTCGACGTGCACGGACTCGCTGGCCAGGGAGTAGCGGCGGACGATGTCCGCGCGGGGCTGGCGGAAGCGGATGCTCAGCGACTGCGGGCTGCGGGCGACCCACAGGTCGTGGCCCAGTCGCTCCTGCAGTGCGAGGAGTTGGCGGTGGGTGTAGGCCGCGAGGTGGTCGCACTCGGCCGCCAGCCGGGCCTGGTCGTCGTAGGAGTGACGGGCCAGGTAGTCCCACATCAGGAGCGAGGAGAAGCCGTTGCGGGAGCCCGCGAAGGTGGTGTCGGCGGCGCCGATGTACTCCGAGGCCCCGGGCGGGGCCATCTGCAGTCCGGTGCGGGTCATGAACACTCCGCACGCCCACGGCGTGCCCATCCACTTGTGCCCGCTCATGGTCAGTGAGTGCAGGTCGCCGAGCCGGAAGTCGAAGACCGGCGGTGCCTGCTCCACCATGCCCGCGTTCCGGGCCATCTCCAGGAAGGGCGCGTAGCCGGCGCCGAGGGCCCCGTCGACGTGCAGCCAGAATCCCGACCGTTCGTCCTGGCCGCCCTCCTCGCCGCGGCCGTGGTGGACGTTCCGCTTGTCCAGGCCGTACTCGGCGCAGATGGCGCGCACCGTGCGGGCGACCGCTTCGACGTCGTCGTAGGCGCCCTTGAAGGTGGACCCGTAGTTGAGGCTGACCAGGATGGGGTAGCCGCGGCTGGCGAAGAACCTGACCAGGACGGCGAGTTGTTCGACGTCGATGGCGCCGTCCTCGGTGGAGGGCACCTTCCGCGGCCAGGGGGTGCCCGGTGCGAGCGGGTTGTCGTCGGGGTAGCGCGTGGAGCCCAGGTCGTGGAAGGTGTCGATGGCCAGCGCCCGTACGGCCTTGGTCAGCGAGTAGTGGGTGTCCTCGGAGAAGAACGCCACCGGATGGAAGGCGTTCGGGCCGTCGCCCTGCGGGGCCTGCTCGACGCCGGCCTGGCCGGGCTCGCGGTGGCGGGTGCGCAGGGGCTTGCCCGACAGGTAGTCCCGTGCGTTCCACAGGCCGTACAGGTTGCCTTCGCTGGAGCCCATGGTCAGGACGTAGCCCCAGTACGACTCGGGGTCCTGCGGGTCGTGCGGCCACTTCGCGTGCCACAGTGACGCGAAGTAGTCGAGGACGACGCGTTCGAGCACCTTGGAGTTGAGTGTGTACGAGCTGGACTGGTACGGGTCGCCGACGTTGTTGAGGTGGCGGTTGAGGTAGTGCCCCAGGCGTTGTTCGTAGTCGAGGTCGCTGGTGACCTGGTAGCCGGCGAAGTTGCGGGTCTGGGTGTCCACGTGGCGGCGGAACAGTGCCTCGGCCTCGCCGTACTGCTGCGCGTCGAGCCCGGTCGGCGGCAACTGCACCTTGTAGTGGGGTACTTCGGGGACGTGGAGGTAGGCCGCCCTGGGGTCGCTGGACGGCGGGGTGCCGTAGGGGCGTCCGCCGACGACCCCCAGGCTGCTGAAGGTCTTCTGCCACGGTGTGTCTTCGGGACCGAACGGTATGTCCGCATGGGTTTCGGCTTCACGAACCATTGGAGCTGATCCTTTCCGGTGCGCGGCTTCCCGCTCGAGGCGGAGTCACTGCGCTGCTTGGGAGAGGCTGCCGGCGGGGTCTGCGAGCGGGGCGGTGGGCGGCGGCACCGGCATGGATGCGCCGCCGAGGCGGGTGTACCGGTCCGGACGGGCCGAGCGCAGCCAGGAGGCGAAGGCGATGCCGAGGCCGACGGCCGCCAGCAGGAGCCACGGCAACGCGGTGACGACGGGATTCGTGGTCCCGGTCAACACGTCGAAGTTCGACACCACCAGAACCGCCGCGGTGATCAGTCCCAGCGCGCCCAGCGCGGGCGCGATGACGGTCTGCCAGCGTTCCTCGCGCCGGTTCCGGAAGTAGCCGATCACCGCCACCGAGGCCAGGGCCTGGAGCAGGATGATGCCGAGGGTGCCCAGGCCCAGCATGCTGGTCGACATGTTCACGTACGGGTCGAGGCCCGCGGCCGCGAACAGGGCGACCGTCACCGTGCTGAAGACGGACTGGGTCACACTGGCCCGGTGCACGGAGCTGTGGCCGGCGTGGGTGGCGTTGAGGCGGGCCGGCAGCAGCCCGTCGCGGCTCAGGGCGTACATGTACCGGTTGGCGGCGTTGTGCAGCGCCAGCCAGGAGGCGAAGAGGCTGGTGCACAGCAGCACTTGCATGGTGACGGTGGCGGCGTGGCCCAGGTATCCGTCGCTGAGCAGGAAGAACAGGTCGCCGAGGTGGTTCGCGGCTTGCGTCTGGATCCGCTCGGGGCCCACCGCACCGACGGCGACCCAGCTGGTCAGGGCGTAGAACGAGGCGACGACCAGGACGGCGATGACGGTGGCGCGGGGCACGCTGCGGTGCGGCGCCTTGGCCTCCTCGCCGTACAGGGCGGCCGACTCGAAGCCGAGGAAGGAGGCGAAACCGAACATCACGGCGACGCCGAGTCCGGGGGCGAGGACCTGGTGGGGGGCGAAGGAGGCGGACGGCAGGGCCGCGGCGCCGTGACGGGCCAGGACCGCGATGTCCAGTGCGACCAGGATGGCGATCTCGCACACCATGCAGACGGACAGCAGCCGGGCGCTGAGGTTGGCCTCCCGGTAGCCGAGCAAGGCGACCAGCAGCAGGCCGAGTCCCGCCCACACCTGCCAGGGCAGGTTCAGCCCGTGGTCCGCGGCCACGTTCTGGGTGAAGTAGGCGAACGCGCCGAGGACGCCGACCGTGGCGGCGTTGTAGGCGAGCACCGCGAGCAGTCCCGCCCCGGCCGCCACGCGGCGGCCGAGACCGTGCGCGATGTGGGCGTAGAAACCGCCCATGTCGCTGATCCGCCGTGAGATGGCGGCGTAGCCGGCGGAGAAGCACAGCAGGGTCAGGCCGGCGAAGAGGAACATGGCCGGTACGCCGGGGCCGGTGCCGATGGCGAAGGCGAGCGGGACGGTGAACACCATCGCGGCCAGGGGGGCGGCTGCGGCGATGATGATGAACACGATCTTCGGGGTGGTCAGCGTGCGCTGGAAGCGTGCGCTCCCCCCGGACGGGGATGTACCGGTCATGAGGGTCTCCAGATGAGGGGCAAGGGCCCGGAACCGAGCGGCGGATCAGGCTCGTGGGACGGCGGGTGGGCGAGAGGGTCGGCTTCAGCGGCGGATCGCCACGGCGAACGACAGATCCGTCCGCGCGTGGATCCACACCGGCACCGATTCGCCGCGGTACGTCGCGGTCAACGCGCCCTCGGCGTGACCGAGGTTGATCTGCCAGAACAGGAACTCCCCCAGCGTGCCGAGGGAGTTCAGAGCCTTGAAGGCGGCCTCCTTGGCGGCGAACAGGTCCCGCGCGGTGTGGGGCCCGCCCGGGGGGAGCAGCAGGCGCCGCTCCTGTTCCCGCAGGACGAACGCGGCCGTGCGGGGGGGCACGGCCGCGGGCTCGATGTCGACGCCGACCGCCTCGGCGCCGGGGACCACCACGGCGACCGCGAGCCGGCCGGTGTGGGAGATGGAACCGGCGAACCCGCGGGGGAACAGCGGCCGGCCGTCCCGGGCCCGCGGCACCGTCCGCTCGGCGGAGCCGGCTGCGGCCAGCGCGGCGGCGGCCGCCCGGCGGCCGGCGGTGAACTGCTCCGCCGGTCCGTGGGGCGGCGCCACCCACGACGTTTCCAGTGACATCCGCGGCACCGTGCCCCGGAACGGGGCCGGTTCGACGATCACCGTGCGAGCCCTCAGTTGCGCAGCGCCACGACGTGGCCTGCCAGTGAGTCGATCGAGCGCAGCACTTCCGGCCGGATGTCGTCGTCCCACTCGAAGCCGAACGCGTCCTCCATCGCGACCAGCAGGGCGACCAGCGCGGTGGAGGGGACTCCGGCCTCGCGGAGCGAGGCGGTGTCCTGCACCTGGCTGACGAAGGAGGGGCCGCCGAACACGCCGACCAGCAGCTCGCGGATCCGCTGCCGCACCTCCACCGCGGTGTCAGGCATCGGCTTCCACTTCTTCGATGAACTTGCGCGTGATCTCCTGGAAGGCGACCGGCTCGTCGAGGAAGGGCACGTGGCCGGCCTTGGGCATGATCACGCAGCGGCCCTTGGGGAACAGGGCGGCCAGCTCGTGCCCCGCGGTCGGGCCGAGCAGGATGTCGTCGTCGCCCAGGGCGATCAGCGTCGGCGCCTGGATCCGGGTCAGCAGCTCGGAGCTGGGGTCGCCCTGCTGCGCCAGCGCCAGGCCGTTGTTGAGCTCCTCGGGCGTCGACATGGCCAGGAAGCTCTCCCGGAGGCCGAGGTAGCCCGGCACGCGGTACTCCTCGATCATCTGGGTGCTGACGAACTCGGGGTACATGTGGGCGAACAGCGTGGGGATGTCGTGGCTGTTCAGCGTCTGGAGCCAGGCGCGCTGGAGCATCCGGTGCCGGCGGATCTGCGGGCCGACGACCGGTCCGGCCAGGATGAGGCCGCGGACCCGGTCGGGGTGGGCGAGGGCCATGTCGCGGGCGAGCTGGGTGGAGGCCGAGGAGGCGAGGAGGTAGGTCGAGTCGATCTCCAGGGCGTCGAGCAGCCTGGCCAGGTCCTCGACGTGCTCCTCCCAGGTGGGCTCCTGCTCCAGGCGGGTGGAGTGGCCGTGGTTGGCCAGGTCGTAGCTGACGATGCGGTGGTGCTTGGCGAGCTCGTCGGTGTAGTCCCGCCAGAACGGGGCGGTGAAGAAGAAGTTGTTGAGCGTCGTGATGGCAATGCCTTCACCGGTGGACTCGCAGTAGAGCTGGACGCCCTCCCTGGTCGGGATCAGCGGCAGGTCCTCGCGGTAGCTCAGGTCGTGGTAGTACTCGTCGTGCACTGCCTCAGTGGACATGGTGTTCCGGCCTTTCGTTGCTCTTGACTGTTTCGGGGCCCGGAAGGACCCGTGCGAACGCGGCGACGATGTCTGCCGCCGGGGCTTCCTCGGTGATCTCGCCGCAGGACTGGCCGCAGTACAGCGCCATCTCCTCGATGCGGCCGCTGGTCGCGTCGGTGGGGACCGCCGCGCTGAACCGCGGCACCAGGTACGGCTTGCCTTCGACCACCGTCTTGCCGATGAACTTCGCGGGCAGGCTCGGGTCGGCGGTGACGGCCGTGGCGAGCACGCGGTGCCGCCGGCCCGGCCAGCCGATCTCGTACACGTCGCTGATCACGGTGTCGGCCTGGTCCGCGGCGGTGACCGCGGACTTGAAGCGGGCGTGGGCGCGCGCCTGGTGGGCGACGACGAAGGCGGTGCCGAGCAGCACCCCGTCGGCGCCGGCGGCCAGCGCCCGTGCGGCCTCCTCGGGCGAGCCGATTCCGCCCGAGGCGACCAGGCAGGCGTCGGGCAGCAGTGCCCGCAGTGCTCCCACCAGGTCGTCGCGGCGCTGCGTGCCGAGGAGGTGGCCGCCCGCCTCGATGCCCTGGGCCACCACCACGGCGCCGCGGTCGGCCGCGTGGACGCCGTCTGGGACCGACCCGACCTGCACCACCAGCTGCCGGCCCGCCGCGGTGACCCGGTCGAAGACCGCGTCGTCGGGCATGCCGAAGAAGGACAGGTGCACGCGGTGCGGTGTCTCGTCGAGCACCTGGGCCACTTGCCGGTCGAGTTCGTCGGGCCCGACCACTTCCGGGATGAGGTTCACGCCGACGGGCCGGTCGGTGCCGGAGACCAGCCGGGCGAGGATGGCCGACAGCGCGCTGCCGGCCAACTTGTAGCCGCCCACGCAGCCCGCGGCGCCCGCGTTGGACACCGCGCAGGCCAGCTCCGAGCCGGCGACCCCGCCCATGCCCGACTGGAGCAGGCTCACCCGGAGGCCGAGCACGCTCGCTGCGGACGGCATCAGTGCAGGCTCTCGACCGCGGCGGCGGCGGCGTCCGCGCTGCCGAACCGGTCGGTCAGGACGTGCACCCAGCGCTCCAGGCCGAAGGCCAGGCAGCTGGTGTGCGCCGTGTCCTCGCCGGCCAGGATGCCGCACCGCTCGCCGAAGAAGTTGCGGTGGTAGTTGACCGAGCCGATGGCCAGGCCGCCCACCACGAACTCCTCCTTGACCGGGAACAGGCGCTGCATCTTCGCCTTGCCGCTGTTCTTGTCGAAGAAGGGGTCGGTGGCGACCTCGAGGCGGACGTCGAGGCCGAGTTCGGCGCACAGGGCGGTCACGGCGTTCTTGGCGCGCAGCAGGTGGTTCTTGGCCACGTCCTCCGCCGCCACGCAGACGATCTCCCGCATGGAGAAGCCGAGCAACCGCTGGAGGCCCTGGTAGTGGGTCTCGTTGCGGAAGCAGGTGCCGACCGTGGTGCGCATCGTCCCCTCGGCGGGCAGCGTGGAGCCCGCCAGGTTGACGTAGATGGAGTAGCAGGCCGCCGAGGGCAGCGCGAACGCGGTCGGCTCCATCACGTCGGCGGGGATCCGCTCCACCGGCCGCTGGGACTGCTTGAGCAGGCCGCCGAGGCGCTCGGGGTCGAGCCGGGTCGCCGCGAGACCCAGGTGCGGGAAGTTGTCGTAGTAGTCGAAGCGGTCGAGGTCCTCGCAGCGCATCAGGAAGGGGAACCGGAACTCCGGGGCGTCCCAGCCGTCGGCCAGGCGCCGGAACACCGCGTCGATCGCCCGCAGCACCCGCAGCTGGCTGCCGTCCAGAACTCCGAGGCCGTTGTCGGTCACTGTGGTCATCAGGCTGCTTCCTTCGTGAAGAATCGGGCGTTCACCGCGCTGAGGGTGCGGAAGTCGTTGAGGTCCAGGTCCTCCGGGTCGATCGACTCGCCGGTCAGCTCTTCCAGCAGGAAGATGAACTCGACGAAGGCCAGGGAGTTGATGGCGCGGCTGTCGATGAGGTCCAGGTCGTCGGGCAGCTGGTCGAGCTTGGGGTTGCGGGCCAGGATGAAGTCGCGCACCGCCTGCATGGGCTCGGTGGTCACTTGATCAGCTCCCTGCCGACGCCCGCCTTCGACAGGAACTTGCGCGTGCGCTTCAGCACCTGCTCGTGCGCCTCGATGCGGGCGGGGTGCTCCAGCGCCCGCCGGCGCAGCGCGAGGGCGTCGGGGATGCCCGCGTCGCGGTAGGCGGCCGGGTTGTAGAGGGTGGCGATGCTGTACTGCAGGTAGCTCTCCAGGTACTCGGCGACCACCGGTACCTCGTTCGGGTCGCGCTTGGCCACCTGGGCGAGCAGGTTGGTGAAGATCATCCGACCGAAGGCGACGTGCCGGCTCTCGTCCTGGTGGTGCACCCGGTTGATCTCGCGGGCGATCGCCGGCAGGGACTGGTCGGTCGCCATGTGCGCGTTGTAGTAGTCGACGATCTCCTCGAAGATCAGGATGCGGGCGAACACGATCAGCTCGCGGGCCACGGTGGACAGGTGCTCGACCGAGTCGGCCTTGAGCGCCGGCTGGGCCGGGTACAGCCGGCCGCCGTAGCGCAGGCAGAACTGCGCGAAGAACCACATGTGCTCGTTTTCCTCACCGATGAAGTGGTGCAGGAATTCCGAGACGTCCGCGTAGGTCCGCTCGTGAATGCGCATCACGACGTCGTTGAGCAGTTCGCGGATGCCGTGGATGTTCAGGCTGAAGAAGTTGATCGCCTCGTACTTGGTGAGTGCGATCTGCTGTTCGCGGGTCAGCTCGTCCCACATCTCGGTGCCGGCCAGCGTGGTCAGGCTCTCGCTCATCCACGGCATGCCGGGTTCGATGGCGTCGGGCCAGTCGAACATCGAGTAGGGGTTGTAGTAGCCGGATTCGGCCAGGTTCTCCAGCCGTTCGAGGTCCAGCACGATCGGCTCGATTTCACGTACCGCCATGTTTCACTCACCCTTCCGAAGGCAGTGGTGCGGGATTTTCAGCTTCAGCTCGTCGATCGGATGTCCGCGCGCACCTGGACCGGCTCGGGGGAGCCGCACTCGTGGTGTCCGAAGGGCGCGTTGCCGGAAGCCGTGGACGGGATCACCTTGTTGTAGATCGACCCGAGGCACAGCTCCTGGAAGTCGGCGGTGTTCGGCGACAGGCGGGCGGCCAGCTGCGACTTGGCGATGTCGACGGTCTTGAGCGCGCCGTCGTCGTCCACGACTTCCACGCAGGCGTGCGGCAGGTCGAGGGCGCCGCCCAGCACGCCGCAGAACCAGCCCCGCTTCGCCTCGGCCCGGTATCCGGCCGCCCGGAACCGCTCGGCGAGCAGCAGGCTGGCCGCGATGCAGCTGGTGGCACCGAGCGCGTGCACCAGGTCGTAGTCGGCCTGCATCGCGACGGGGATCATCTGCCAGCGGTAGCCGGAGTCGAGGTAGTCCCGGGTGATGCCGCGCAGCCGGGTGGAGAGCAGTGGGGTCCTGGCGCCGACGGTGGTGACCGTCGCCTCGTAGGAGGCCGAGCGCGCGCTCGGCTGCGGCGCCGCTCCCCCGGCCACCCGCCCGCCGAAGCGGGCGGCGTCGGGCGCGGCGAAACGCCAGGGCGCCTGCCCCTCGCACGCGGTGCATTCCAGCGTGACCCTGAAGTCCCAGGACTTCTCGCGCAACAGGTCGTCGACCGGACGGCCGGCGAAGCGGAACAGCATGCGGAACGCGAGTTCCGGCTGGGTGTTCCCCCGGCCCGAGTACATGCCGAGGTTGTAGAGGTCGTTCACGTCGAAGTGGCGCACGCCCGCCCGGTCTTCGAACGGAAGGCCCGCGTCCACGAGTCTGTCGATGTCCGCCGAATCGCACCTCAGCATTTCCTGCGCCGTCGATTCGGAATGGGTCTTGTGGGAGTACTTGGCGGGTATGAACTCGATCGATTTCGCCACCGTTTCCCACGGCTGCTCAGGGGTGACGTCTTGACGCAGCACAGCCTGTTCCTCCAGGAAATAGATCGGGCCGACGAATCGGCGCCCTTCACTGCCACAACGCCAAGGCAACGCGACTGGACCGACTTTAGGTGTCGGGGGTTGCCGCGCGGAATAGTGGTTCCGCATGCCCGTTCATGCGTTTTGCACACGCGGACCGGAAGAATGAATACGGGCGTACCCGGGGGGCGGCGGCCAGGGGCTCGACGTTTCCCGGGGGGGGTGCGGAAGGTTGCCGGCGGCGGCCTGACGGGCGTGCGCGGCAGTCCGACGGGCCGTGCGCGGCGGTCCGACGGGCCGTGCGCGGGGTCTGACGGGCCGTGTGCGGCGGTCTGCGGGGCCGGCCGGTCGGGGGGACCCGCGCCCGGTCGGCGCCGACGCCCGGTGGGGACGTACCGGGGCGCCGAACCGGCGCCGGCGGTCCGGCAGGCGGCGCGCGGCGGCGGGGTGCGTCAGGAGGGCCCGTGCGGCTGGATCCGCCAGGACCAGGTGGGCCAGGACCAGGTGGGCCAGGGCCTGTGCCGGGCCGGACGGGGTCCTCGGCGAGCGGGGCACGACCTGGTGGCCGGCGGTGCGACGAGGTCGCGCCGCCGGCCGGCGGCATCACGCGACGACGGGCTTCAGGAAACCGGGGACAGGAACACCGGCAGTTCCCGGTAGGTGTTCATCAGGAAGCTCTGCGCGGGCTGGAGTTCCTCCGGGCGGCACGCCAGCCGCATGCGGGGAAAGCGTTCGAAGAGGGCGGCGAAGGCCGTGGTCGCCTCCAACTCGGCGAGCGGAGCGCCCAGGCAATGGTGCGTTCCGTGCCCGAAGCCGAGCAGATCACGGTCCTGGCGCAGCACGTCGAAGCGGTCGGCGTGGGGTCCGTAGCGCTCGGGATCCAGGCCGGCTGCCGCGAACGAGACCAGGATGGGGTCTCCCTTGCGGATCGTCACGCCGTCCAGGTCGATGTCCTCGACGGCGAACCTCATCGGCGAGTACGCGCCGGGCGTGTGCACCCGCATGGTCTCGTCGGACACGTCCTGCCAGGTCGCGCGGCCCGCCAGGACGTACTCCAGCTGGTCGGGGTGGCTCAGCAACGCGCCCACGGCGTTGGTGATCAGCGCGGCGGTGGTGTCCTGCCCGCCGGCGATCATGAGGAAGAGAGTGCCGAGCAGTTCCTCCTCGCTCAGGCGGTCCTCCTGGTCCCGCGCCTCGATCAGGGACGTGGTCAGGTCGTTCCCGGGCTCGGCCCGTTTGGCCCGCACCAGGTCCGACAGCAGCGTGAACGCCTGCACCCGCGCCGCCTCGACCTCCCGTGCCGAGATGGTGGTGCTGAAGACCTTGTGCAGTGCGACGCACAGCGCGTCCGTGGCCTCGCCCTGCGGGACGCCGAACAGTTCGCAGATGACCCGCATCGGCAGCACCTCGGCGAAGGCGCGCCGAAGGTCGAGCCGGGTTCCGGCCGGAAGGGCGTCCATCCGGTCGAGGAGTTCCGAGGTGATCCCGGCGACTCGGGGACGCAGCATCTCGGTGCGCCGCATGGTGAACGCCCCGGCGACCAGCCGGCGCAGCCGGGCGTGGCTCTCCCCGTAGGCGAAGAGCATGTTCTCGTTCGCCACCCACGGGTACAGCGGCCACTCCTCGGTGATCCGCCCTTCGACGAACGCCGGCCAGTGCCGATGGGCGTCCTTCGACACCCGCCAGTCGGTCAGGAGCTGCTCGACGTGCCGTTGCCCGACCACGGCCCAGGCCACGACGCCCCCGGGCAGCTCCACCTGCACGGCCGGGCCCCGGGCCCGCAGCACCGCCGCCTCTCCGGCCAGGTCACGCCCCGTCACGTCCAGGACGTAAGGGCAGCCGGCAACGTCCATCTTCATTCCCTCCCCCGGTCGTTCCCCGCGGCGCACAATCTACTGCGCCTCGCGCCGGGTGGGGACGTTGCGCCCGGCACATGTGCCGGGCCGGCTCCACCACCGGCCCCGGTCCCCCTCTCCGGCGGGCCGGACGCGTCGGGCGGGACGATGACTCGTCGCCGTGGTGCCGGGCGGTGCCGCGGGTGAACGTCCCTGCGGGTCGAGACACCTATACGGCGGCGCGGGACTCCTCACGCTGCTTCAGCGCCGCCTCGTACACCCGGGCCCCCCGATCGGCGGCCAGGTCGAGTCGGGCGAACACCGGCGGCACCGCGATGGTCTCCATCAGGTGGCGCTGCAACTCCGACACCCGTTCCGGCATGTCGGCGTGATCGGTCATGATCTTGGAAAGTATCTGCACCCCGGTGAACGCTCCGAGGAACATCCGCGCCGCGACCGCCACGTCGACGTGCGGCAGCAGTTCGCCGTTCTCCCTGGCCTTTTCGAGCAGGACTTGGTTGCGCTCGATCCACCCGCTCATCGGCACGCGCCGGTCCAGGCCGTCGTTCGGCGTCCCCTGATCCATCGTCAGTCGAATGCTGCCCTGCACGACCGGATCCCGCTTGGAGAGCATGTGGGCGAGGACGAACGCCTCGTCCAGGCCCTGCTGGAGCATCAGCTGCTGCGGCGGCAGCTCCGGCACCGAGGTGAGCTGGTCGGCCAGGACCGCCTGGGCCAGATCGGCCTTCGAGCCGAAGTGGAAGTACAGGGACCCCTTGGCCGCCTGGGCCCGGTGGAGGATCTCGGCGATCGTCGCCGCTTCGTATCCCACCTCGGCAAAGACTGCGGCCGCCGCGACGAGGATGGCCCGCCTCGTCCTGATGGCCCGTTCCTGCACCGCCACGCCTTACCTCCGCCTTGCTCCATCAGCGATTGGACAAAACAAACCGATGGCCCATAGTGCCACGCCCTGCTGCTCGCACGGCCGGCCGCGCCAGGAGCAGTCGTGACGAGCGACCTGACGGACACATAAGATACCCATTAACAGACTTTGAGCAAGACGGAACGATCGGATTTTTTCGCGGACCCGCCCTACCGGGCAGTAGCCTGATATCCCGCAATGAATAGGCTAATCCGCTGCGGAGGCGCCGGACGTGAACGGCAGGTGCCTCTCTTCGATGCGTTTCGGTGAGCACGGCGACGGCCGGCCCGGGCCCGTCGGTCCACTCGGAATTCCGGCCGATCAGCCCTTCGGCCGTACTCTCCGCGACCTACCGGCAGCGTTCGGTGCGGCGGCCGAGAGGACGCCTGACGCGGCCGCTTAGGGCAAATCAACAGAAAACGCAACACCGTGTCCGGTAATGTTTTAGTTGCTTGAAGAAAAAAACGATGTCCCCGTATCTTCTGGGTCGCTCCATGTCCTGACCGAGTTGGATCACCCGGGGGAGACTCATGGCACTCGTGGCAACCGAACCTGGCGTGCGCGCCGCAGTCGAGGGCATTCGCCGTCCGACCGACGGCTGCCCGCCCCACGACATGCGCGCCGTCGAGACCTTTTCGGCCGCACGACCGGAAGCGACGGGCACCTCGCCGGTGCGGCAACTGTCCCGGCTGCTGTTCGGACACGGCGGCGAACGGGACAGGATCCACGGCACCTGGCGCCGGCTGATCAGTCATCCGACGTTCCGCCACCGCCCCGGCCGCTCCGCCGCCGAACAGGAAGCCCTGGCCTACACGTGGCTGCGGCTGGTGAACGACACCGTCGACGGAGCCGAAAGCCTCGCCGCAGACCCCGACCTGCTGGCGAGTCTGCACGAATGGGCCGCGATCGTGGACGGCGGAGGGAGCCTGTGCACGGTGGCGGGGATCCACTACAACCTGTTCCTGGGCAGCATCCTGGACCACGACCCGGACGCCCGGCGGGACCTGTCCGAGTTCACCGCCATGCGCCGCATCGGAACATTCCTGTGCACCGAGCTCGACCACGGCAACGACAGCTTCAACATCGAGACCACCGCCGAACTCGACCGGGACTCGGGCGGGTTCGTCCTCCACACCCCCCATGCCGGCGCGCAGAAGTTCATGCCCAACACCAGCACCACCGGCGGCCCCAAGACCGCGGTGGTCGCCGCCCGCCTCCTGGTGGACGGCCAGGACCAGGGCGTCTTCCTCTTCCTGACCCCGCTCAGCGACGAGCAGGGGCTGCTGCCCGGCATCCAGGTGCGCCGGCTTCCCCGGCGGCCGGCCGCCCCCGTCGACCACTGCCTCACCTCCTTCCACCACGTTCGGCTGCCGCGCGAGGCCCTGCTGGAAGCGGACCACGGCCGGCTCGGCCACGACGGCACCCTGACCAGCGCCCTCGGCAGCCGCCGCAAGAGGTTCCTGCGGTCCATCGGCCGGGTCACCGTGGGCAAGCTGTGCATGAGCGGGGCAGCCGTCGGTGCCTCACGGGCGGCACTGGCCATCGCCGTGCGCTACGGCCAGCACCGCCACGTCACCGGGCCCAAGCCCGGCCAGCGCCTCGCCCTCAACGTTCACCGCAGCCACCACAGCCGTCTGCTGACATCGCTGGCCAGCGCCTACGCGATGACCTTCCTGCACCGCTCGGTACTCTCCCGCTGGAACCACCACACCGCCGAGGACCGCAGCGAGGCCGAACGCCTGGTGGCGATCGCCAAGGGTTGGATCACCTGGCAGGCTCGCGCCATCCTCGTGGAATGCCGCGAACGCTGCGGCGCTCAGGGCCTGTTCGCCGTCAACGGCCTGGTGGGGTACGCCCAGTATGCCGAAGGAACCGTGACCGCCGAAGGCGACAATCTGGTCATCTGGAGCAAAGCCGCAGCGGAACTGCTGTTCAGCCACCAGGACGATGCCGTTGCGGCGACCACCCCACCGGCCTGCGGTGAGCTGACCGACCCGCACGTCCTGCGCGCCCTGCTCGCCCGGGCCCAAGCCATCTGGCAGGCACGCGCCCGCACCGCCCTGCGCCGCGGCCCCGTCAACGACCCCGTCGCACGCTGGAACGCCGCCTCCCCGGCAGCCCTGCGCATGGTTTCCGTCCACGCCGCCCTGCAAGCCGCCGACGCCTTCATCGACGCGGTCCACCGGGCCGCGGAACCCCGGGCCCGGCATCTGCTGCGCCGGCTGTGCACGCTCTTCCTGCTCGACCAGCTCGGCCAGCACACCGGCGACCTGCTGGCCGAATCCCACCTCACCCCGGACCAGGTCCGGCAACTGCCCACCGTCACCGACTCGGTCTTCGCGGATCTCGCACCGCACATGACCACCCTCGTCGACGCCTTCGATCTGCCCGGTCAGTTCCTCGACGCCATACCCATCGCCAACGGCGCCGGCATCGACCTCGCCGACTACGCAGACCTCGCCGACGACGCACCCGTCGCCGGGGAGCACGTCCAAGAGATCGTCTGAGCCGCTGGTTCGACGGCCGGTCCCGGGCCGGATCGCCTCGACCGGGACCGAAACGCGTCGCCGCGCGGGCGCGGCCGGGGGGGGGGGGGGGGGGGGGGGGCGGGCGGGGCGCGGCGGGGGGACCACCCCGAAATGTTGAGAAAAAAAAAGCCGGTGAAAAACCCCCCCCCCCGCCCG